>JBCBYE010000086.1:0-10360 GCA_039816075.1 Pseudomonadota bacterium
AACTCCGCCGCGCGATCAAGCCGATTGACGTGAACGCGGGCGCCCGGGCGGTCGGCGCCGCAGGCGGCATCAGCGTCCTGCCAGCCGCCGCCGCAGCTTGCCCAGAAAATAGCCGGGATCCGCTTTCAACTGCATCAGCGCCCGACGCAGCACCGCCAGCTTGATCAACCCGCGCCCCCGCAGTCGCGACGCCGCCGCCGCGCCCGGCCATGGCGACGGCGCCTCCGCCGGCGCGTAGCCCTGCCGCGCCAGCCCCTCGGCGGTCATGGCCTGCAGCAGCCCCACGTCGCGCGGCGGCAGCGCCTGGCGCCACGTCTCGAGGCTGTCGCGGTTCGGCGGCTTGGCGAGGTTGCGGTGCAGGCCCCGCTCCGCCTCCGGGATCAGCTCGGCGAAGCCTCCGGCCCGGGGCGCCGGCCGTCGCTCGGCGCCCAGAAAGGGGGCCAGACCGTCCAGCGCCGCGTCCGCATCCTCGACCAGCGCCTCGTAGCGCAGCACCGCCTCGCGCGGACCGCCCCGCGCCGCCTGCGCCTCGGACTTCGCCCAATCATCGGCCGTATGGGCCACGGAGTAGCTGAACCGCCCGCCGGCATAGGAGAATTCCGACCGCCGCTGCGACGCCAGCACCGCCCGCGGGTCGCGCAGCATGTGCAGCGCCCGCGCCTCGGGAATCGCGGCCAAGGCCTCGGGCACGGTCCAGGAAACGACCGGATCGCCTTTGTAGACGATCACGGCGTCGCCCGGGCTCCAGCGGTCGCGAAACGCGATCAGGATGGCGCGCAGCAGGTCGGGCCCGGTCGCCGGCCATGTCGGCAGACCGCGGGCGATCTCCTCCAGGTCCAGCCGCCAGTTCCACAGCTTGGACGAGGCGCGCAGCCCCCGCGCATACCGCGCCGCCGCGTCCGGCCCGTCGAAGACCGGCGCCGCGAAGCCGTCGAGGCCCAGCAGCTCCGATGGGAACGACCCCTCGGGCGTCACGCAGACGCTCAGACGCTCCTGCAGCAGTCGGCCGAGCAGGGTGGAGCCGGAGCGGCTGAGATACGTCAGAAAGACGATGCGGGGCGCGTCGGTCATCCCGCGTGTCTTGCGGCGCGGCGGGCGAGAGCGCAAGCGCCCCCCGCGGTCGCCCCGAAGCGCCGACCCGTCGCCGACCATCGCCGTGCCGCGGTCGCCCCCGCCCTCGCCCCTCGCCGGTCTTGCGAATCGCCGCGGCGCCGGGCCTCCTCGCCCCCCGCGGGCCGCCCGACCCTCCGCGCGCCGCCCGCGCAGACGCAGCCCAAGGAGACGCCGCCATGACCCAGGCCGATCTGCTGATCCTGAACGCGCGCGTTCTGACCATGGACCCCGCCCGCCCGCGGGCCGAGGCCCTCGCCGTCGCCGGCGGCCGCATCCTCGCCGTGGGCGAGCGGGCGGAGATCGAGGGCCTCGCCGCCCCCGACGCCCGCCGCATCGACGCCCAGGGCGCCTCGGTGATGCCCGGCATGACCGAGGCGCACCTGCATCTCTTCCCCGGCGCCTACGGCCTGCGCCTTCTGCAGCTCGACGGCGTGCACGGCGCGAACGCCCTGCGCGACGCGCTGCAGGGCTACGCCGCCGCCAACCCGGACGAAGGTCTGCTGATCTGCAAGGCCGCCGACTACAACCTCATGGGCGCCGGGGTGATGACCACGCGACGGATGATCGACGCCGCGCTGCCCGACCGCCCCGTCATCCTCGTGGCGCAGGACCATCACACCGCCTGGGCCAACACCGCCGCCCTTTCGGCCGCCGGCCTGCTTGAGGGGCGCGACCTGCCGCCGGGCTCCGAGATCGTGATGGCCGAGGACGGCCTCGCCGCCGGAGAGCTGCGCGAGCATGCCGCCTACGACCCGATCTTCGCCCTGCGCACCTCCGGCGGGCGCGAAGGCCTTGGCCTCGCCGGCGCCACGGAGCCGGAGGGGCTCACGCCCGCCCAGCGCGCCGAAGACCTCGAAACCCTGGCCGAGGGGCTGCGCTTCTGCGCCTCCTACGGCTTCACCTCGCTGCACAACATGGACGGCAACGTCTATCAGCTCGATCTTCTGGCGGAGCTGGAGGCGCAGGGCCGCCTCATCTGCCGCACCCAGATCCCGTTCCACCTGACGCCGGACAAGCCGCTGGAAAGCCTCGACATCGCTTCGGACATGCACGCCCGCTACCGCACGGATCGCCTGCGCTCCGGCCGGGTGAAGATGTTCATGGACGGCGTCATCGACAGCGGCACGGGCGTGCTGGTGGACGATTACGCCGACCGGGCCGGCTGGCGCGGCGATCCCCTGCACGACGCCGAACGGTTCGAGGCGATCTGCGTCGAGGCGGATCGCCGCGGCCTCCAGATCAGCGTGCACGCCATCGGCGACGGCGCCGTTCGACGCACCCTCGACGGCTACGAGGCCGCGCGCCGCGCCAACGGCCCCCGGGACAGCCGCCACCGGGTCGAGCATATCGAGCTGTTGAACCCCGCCGACCGCCCCCGCTTCAAGGATCTGGGCGTCGTCGCCTCCATGCAGCCGCCGCATGTGCCAGGGGCCATGGATTTTCCGGGCGAGCCGTGGAAGTCCCGGGTGGGCGAGGACCGCTGGGCCTGGGCCTTTCCGATCAAGACCCTGCGCGACGACGGCGTACCCATGGCCTTCGCCTCGGACTGGCCGGTCTCGCCGCTCGACCCGATGCGCGGCTTCAAGGCCGCCCTGACGCGCCCCAGCTGGGCCGAGGGGCTGCCCGATCAGCGCTCAACCCTCATGGAAACCGTGCACGGCTACACCGCGGGCGGCGCCTATGCCGGTTTCGACGACCATCGCCTGGGCCGGCTTTCCCCGGGCCTTCTGGCCGATATCGTGGTGATGGACCGCGACCTGGAGGCGACGCCGCCCCAGGACATCGACCAGGCCCGCGCCGCGATCACCCTGGTCGACGGCGAGATCGTCTGGGAAAGTTGAGACATGCGAAAGGGCCGGCGCGTGCGGCGCCGGCCCTTGCTCCTCTCGCCCCGGCGCCAGGCCGGGTCGCGTCGCTCACCGCGCCGCGGTCACGCCGCGCGGCCGACCCTGCGAACGGCCGCCGCGAGCCCGAATGCGGCCAGCAGGCCCAGCGCCGCCGGCGGCAGCGGGATCGCGGAGATGCGGAAGCTCGCCTGCGCGGATTGAGGCGTCAGGTTGTCGAAGATGCCGATCCGGTAGCTGCCCGCCGCAAGGTCGGCGAACAGCGGCGTCGCGGCGTCGGGCTTGATCGCGGCCGCCTGACCGCCGGCGCCGGTGATGATCGTCGCCTGGACGCCGGAGAACACCAGCGGGCTGTTGGTGGTGATCGTCGCGCCGGCATTCGCCGTGGTCAGCGTGCTCACGACCGTGGCGGCGCTCTGATCGCCCGAGTCTCCCGCAGGACCGGTCAGTTCCTGAACGTAGACCGCGCTGCGGTCGTTCGACCCCAGGCTCGACGCCTCATAGGCCGTGAAGAAGAGGTCGAACGCCGTGGCCGAGGTGAAGTTGTACCACGCCTCCACCGGCGTCGACGACCAGTCGAACACCACCGAATGATCCGAAGCGGGTCCGCTGTCGGAGATGTTGATCGTGCCCTGCGCGGAGTCCGATCCGTCGACCGTGACCGCCTCGGCCGACGGCGCGAACAGCAACGCCGCCGATGCGGCGACTGCAGCGAGAAGGTTTCTCATGACGTGCCCCCAAAGAGTCCAATTCGCTGCAAAATGACTGGAGATGAATGCGGAATCAACCCAAGAGTCATGTCGATGCCGTGAAGCTTCGTCGACTCCCTCGGTCGAGGAGACCCGGCCTCGTCGACCTGCCCGCGCCCGCTCGCCGAAAGGACCCGTCATGCATGACCACCACGATCACGCCGACGCCGGCGGCGGCACGGCCATGTCCGAGGTCGAGGCGCGCGTCCGCGCCCTCGAAACCGTGCTCACCGAGAAGGGCCATCTCGACCCCGCCGCGCTCGACGCGCTCATCGATCATTTCCAGACGCAGGTCGGCCCGCGCAACGGCGCCCAGGTCGTCGCCCGGGCCTGGACCGATCCGGCCTTCGCCGATCGCCTGCGCCAGGACGCCACCGCCGCGATCGGAGAGCTCGGCTTTCTCGGTCAGCAGGGCGAGCACATGGTCGCCGTCTGGAACGACGCCTCCACCCATCACCTCGTCGTGTGCACCTTGTGCTCCTGCTACCCCTGGCCCGTGCTCGGCCTGCCCCCGGCCTGGTACAAAAGCTTCGCGTATCGCTCCCGCGCCGTGCGGGAGCCGCGCCGCGTCATCGCCGAATGCGGCCACGACGTGCCCGCGGGCAAGCAGATCCGCGTCTGGGATTCCACGGCCGAGATCCGCTACCTGGTGATCCCCGAACGCCCCGACGGAACCGACGGCTGGCCGGCGGAGCGTCTCGCCGCCCTCGTCACCCGCGATGCCATGATCGGAACCGGCGTCGCCCTGCCGCCCGACCCGGCGCCGCAGAGCCCGGCGGAGGACGCGGCATGAACGGCGTGCACGACATGGGCGGCATGCACGGCTTCGGCCCCGTGCGCCCCGAGGCCGACGAGCCCGTGTTTCATGCCGATTGGGAAAGCCGGGCCTTCGCCATGAACCTGCTGCTGGGCTGGGTGTCGGGCCAGAACCTCGACGCCTCCCGCCATGGGTTGGAGCGTCTGGCGCCGGCCGACTACCTCGGGGCCAGCTACTACGCGCGCTGGGCCCTCGGCATCGCCCAGAACGCGCTCGAAAGCGGCCTCGCCACGGCCGAGGAACTGGCCGAGGGACGTGTCCTCGTCCCGCCCCGGCCCGACGCGCCCGCCGCGGCCACGGCCGAGGCGGCGCTGAACGCAGCATGCACCGGCGGCTGGTACGCCCGCGACCCCGACGCCCCGGCGCGCTTCGCCGTGGGCAACCGCGTGCGCGCGCGCAAAACCGCGCCGACCGGCCACACCCGCCTGCCCCGCTACGTGCAGGGCGCCGTCGGCACGGTGGTTCTGGTGCATGCGCCCCATGTCCTGCCCGACGCCTCGGCCCATGGAGAGGAGCGGGCCGAATGGCTCTACGCCGTCCGCTTCGCCGGCAAGGATCTGTGGGGCGAGGCCGCCGAACCCGGCGCCTCCACCGCCATCGACGCGTGGGAAAGCTATCTGGAGCCGGCGTGACCGTCCCCGCCGCCTCCAACGCCCCCATCGACTCCGACGCCGCCGCGCCCGAGCCGCTGGACGCGCTGCCCGGCCTCCCGCGCGGCCCGGACGGCCCGGTCTTCGCCGAACCCTGGCAGGCCTCCGTCTTCGCCATCACGCTCTCGCTGCACCGTGCGGGCCTCTTCGCATGGACCGAATGGGCGCAAGCGCTCGGCGCGCGCCTGGCGGACGCGGCCGCCGCGGGCGGGCCGACCGACGGCTCCGACGACTGGCTGCGCTGGCTGGACGCGCTCGAGGCGCTCGCCCAGGCCAAGGGCGCCGCCGAGGCGGGGGCCCTGCGCGACATGGCCCAGGCCTGGCGCGACGCGGCCGAGGCCACGCCCCACGGCGCCCCGATCGAGCTGCCCGGCCGCGCACCGCGCCGCGGCTGAAACGCAACGCAGGCCCCGCGAAACGCGCCGCGGCCGACGCGCTCCGGATCGACGTGGAATAAACCCGGCGCTAGGGTTGTTGAACGTGCGTCGCCACATCAGGGAAACCGCGTCCATGCTTGCATCGCGTCACATCGCGCTTTCGATCCTCGCCGGACTCTGCGGGGCCGCAGCCGTCGCGCTGACGCCGACGGGCGCCCAGGCCATCGTCATCAACGACGCGGATGCGGGGCCGGACGCGAACGACCCCAACGACGGCGACGACGTGGCCGTGGTCGGCGCCGTCTTCGCCGATTCGGTGGCGCAGGTGCTGATCCCGCTGGGCGGCGGCAGCGCCAACATCTGCTCGGGCGCGCTGATCTCCTCGACGCATCTGTTGACGGCGGAGCACTGCTTTTACGACGCCAACGGCATGCTCATCACATCGAACCCGCAGGTGACCTTCTTCGACATCGACGGGGTGCAGCAATCCACGCGCACCGGGACCGACGTCATCCTGATGGGCCCCGATCCGGGGCCCGGCACGCAGCCGCCCCTGCTCGACGGCACCGATCTCGCGGTGATCGAGCTCGCCACGCCGTTCGAGGCGCGGTTCGAACCGCTGCGCCTGCTGGAGGACCCCGCCGACGTCCTCGGCGACGTCGGCGTGCTGGTGGGCTACGGTCTGGTGGGCCAGGGCTCCACCGGCGTCAATTCCGGGGTCAGCGACCGGCCCCGCGGCGCCACGCAGGCGCTGGAGTATTACGGGCCCGCCGTCCTCTCCTTCGACGCCAACACGCCCAACGACCCGGCCGACGACGTGCTCGTCCCGTTCCCCGGGACCGAGAACATCTACAGCACCGATTTCGACGATCCCGCGGACCCCGACGGTCCGTCGAACGTCTTCGGTCAGGACCTCTTCAACCAGCCGGGCAGCGGCCTGCCGCCCCAGGTTACCGGGTTCGAGGGCACGACCGCCGGCGGCGACAGCGGCGGTCCGCTGCTGGTGAATTTCGTGGCCGTTGACACGAACGAGCCGGAATGGCTGATCGCCGCCGCGCTCTCCGGCGGCTCGGTCGGCAATTCCAGCTATGGGGATCTGTCGTATTGGACCGGCGTCGGCTCCGACGAAGCTCAAGCGTTTCTGGAGCCCTTCGGCGAGTATGTGGAGCGCGCCAGCATCCCCGCTCCCGCCGCCGGGGGCCTGCTGGCCGCCGCCGCCGCGGTCCTCGCCTTCGCCGGCCGCCGCCGACGCCCCGCCTGAGGCGCCGAACCCGCAGCGGCGCCCGGACGCGCGTCGCAAAGGGTCGGATGGGCAAAGAAATGGTGCCGGTGATAGGACTCGAACCTACGACCCCATCATTACGAATGACGTGCTCTACCAGCTGAGCTACACCGGCTCCGGCGCGCGGGGTAGCGCAGCCGGCAGAACGTGGCAAGGCCTCAAGCCGCCTGCAACGCCGCGCATTCGAACAACCGGGCGAGCCGTCGCGGCCATGGCCCGCAGGGCATGGCCGGGCGCCTGACCCGCCATCCACGATCCACGGTCGTGGCACGCCGCCGCTCCGACCCTCGGCCAATGCGCAATGCAGGCCGGGGCGCGGATCAGGCGACCGCCAGGTCCCGTCGCGCACTCTCTCTCTCGAACGCCGCGACGCCGGCCGTCTCGCGGCGACGCCGGTCAGGCCGGGGCGCCGCCCGCCGGTTCCGCATCCTCGACGTCGCCGCGCCCGGCGGCCCGGCCCTGCGGACCTTCCAGCGAGCCCAGGATCACCGGCAGCAGGGCCGCCTCCACCGCCCGGTTCTCGCCCGACCCCTCGGGCTGCTTCCAGGTCAGCGAATCCACCGCGCCGCATTCGGCGCAGACCGGGGTCCAGTCCTCCGCCACCGTGCCGCAGACGTCGCAGACCCAGGCCTCGCCCCGCGGGGCCGACAGCGCCTTGGCGAGCCAGGCCCGCACCACCTTGTCGTCGGCGCCCGATCCCCGCTCCACCGCCGCCATGATCGCCAGAGAACGCGTGGTGGGCGAGGTCTCGGCCAGATCGCCCAGCGCGGCGCGCGCGGCCGGAAAATCCTCGGCCGCCAACGCCAGTTCCGCCGACAGCAGCCGGGATTCGCGATGGTCGCGGTTTTCGTCGATCAGGGCGCGGAAACGGTCGCGCCGCTCGTCCGGCGTTTCGTCGGGCGACAGGGCCGCGTAGGCCGCGGCCACATCCGGATGCGGGGCCAGGCGCCAGGTCTTGCGCAGAACGCGCTCGCCCCGGCCGCGCTCGCCCTCGGCCCCCAGGGCCTGCGCGGCGGCGGCCGCGGCCGGCGCGAGCGCGGGGGCGCGCCGATGCGCCTCCATCGCCGCGTCGCGCGCCTTGGCCGCGTCGCCGGCCTCCAGCGCCGCGCGCGCCTCCGCCAGGGCCAGCACCGCGTCGCGGCGGGCGCCGACCTCGCGCGGCAGCATCCCCGCCTTCACCTCGGCCGACAGGGTGCGCCGCGCCGCCGCCCAATCGCCCTCGCCGGTCTGAAGGTCGAACAGCTTGCCCATCACCTCCTGGTCCCGCGGCCGAAGGGCGAAGGCGCGCTCCGCCAGCTTGCGTGCCCGCGCCGCGTCGCCGCTTTCGGCCGCCTGGGTCAGCAGGCCGCGCACGCCCACCGCCTGGGTCCGCTCCGACCGCGCCAGGGCCCGGTAATGCTCCTCGGCCTGCCCGCGCGCGCCGGCCGCCTGCGCCGCCTGCGCGCCGACCAGATGCGCCAGGTCCGGCCGGTCCAACAGCCGCCCCGCGCGCGCCGTCTTGGCCATCGCGCGCTTGCCGTCGCCCTCCTCCAGCGCCAGCAGCGCGTCCGACAGCGCATCCAGCCCCCGGCGGATGCGCGACCGGCCGACGAACCGGCTGAACGCCGTGTCGTCGCCCGCCGCGAAGCGCAGCAGCGCCAGCAGCAGGCTCACCAGCTTGTAAAGCACGTAGAGCGCCGCGGACGCCGCCAGGAACAGCGCCACGAAGGTCAGCGGCCGGAACTCCCACGCGCGGCCGCCCCACATGATCTCGATGCGGCCGGGCGTGTCGATCAGCACGCCGATCCCGTAGGTCACCCCGGCCAGAAGCAAGATGTAGATCCCAGCGCGCACCAGCAGCCAGAGCATTGCGTCCGTCTCCCTCGCCAGGCGGCCTGCGCCGCCGGCCTCACCGTGTCGTTTCGGTCCGCGCGCCCGGCCGCCGCAGGGGGCGGCGGGGCGCGATCAGCTCTCGTCGTCCGCCAGCGTCGCGGCCCAGGCCTCGGCCTCGGCGCGCAGATCGGCGACGCGCGCCGCCTCCGCGCGCCAGGGGGCCAGAGCCTCCGCCGCTTCGGGCGGCAGGTCCTGCAGCGCGGCCAGCGCGCCCGTCAGATCGCCGGCGCGCATGCGGCCCGCAGCGGCGCCGATGGCGCCCTCCGGCCCGTCGGCCGCGCCCTCGTCCACCGGCACGCCCGCCAGGGTCGAGGACACGCCGGCCAGCATCCGGCCCAGCGCGCTGTCGCCCGCCGCCTCGCGCCGCAGCGCCGAGATGGCGCCGCGCGCCGCCGCGGTCAGCCCGTCGCGCAGCTGGGCGTCCGTCGGCAGGCCCTCGCCCGCCGCCGCGGCCAAACCCGCCGGCGCCTCGCCGAACGCCGCCAGCCCCGCCAGCGCCTCGTCGAACGGCTCGCCCGAGGCCATGGCCTGGGTCAGCGCCTCGCGCGCCGCGCTCACGGCCGCCCGGCGCGCCGCCGCCTCGGCCTCCTGCGCGGCCGCCTCCGCCTCCTGCGCCGCGGCGTCGGCGCGGCTGACGAACTGCGCCTCGGCCGCGTCGATTCGCGCCTCCAGCGATCCGACCTTGGACGACAGCGCGGCGACCTCGCCCTTCACGCCCTCCACCACGGCCGAAAAGGCGGCCAGCCGCTCCACCGCCTCGGGCGGCAGGGTGGAGGCCTCTTCGCCCAGATCCGCCAGCCCCGCGCCCAGCGCGTCCAGCTGCGCGGCCAGGCCCGACAGCGTCGTCTCCACCCGGCTGACCCGCGCCTCGACCGCGCCGGGCGCGAAGCCTTCGGCCTGCGCCTCCAGCGCCGCGACCGCCTCGGCCAGGGGCGCCACCGCGGCCGAGGCCGCGTCCTGCGGGTCCGACCGGTCGGCGGCGGCGTCGAGCCGCGCCTCGACCTCCTGCGCCAGGGATTGCTGCGCCATGGTCAACTCGTCGCGCAGGGCCGCCACGTCGTCGGCGGAAACCGCCTGCGGCGGCATCAGGTAGCGCGCCACCGGCTCGGGCAGCTGCGGCGCCACGCGCGGCGCGAGCCACAGCGCGCCCGCGCCGCCCAAGACGAGGATCAGCAGAACCCGCAGCACCCGACCCGCAAGGGTCATGCGATGCTCGTCGTCGTGTCCGTCGTGGTCATCGTCGTGATAGGCGTGCTCAGGCTCGGCCTTGGCCGGCTCGGCGGGTTCCGGCGCCTCGCGCTCGGGCTCGGGCTCGGGCGTATCGGGCGCATCGGGCGCATCGGCGTCAGGGGCGCGTCCCTCGTTCGCCTGCGCCTCGGCTTCGACCGTCGCGGCCTCCGCCGTCGCCGGGTCGTCGCCGGAGGGCGTCGAGGACGCGTCGGGCGTCTCCGCCTCCGCGTCCGGCTTCTTGTCATCGCTCATCGCGTCGTCTCTCTCCACCCCGCCATGGCCGAGGTTAGGGGATGCAGCGTTGTCTGAACAAGTCCGCAGGGCGGTTGCAGGGCGAGACCAAGGCGCCACGGCGCCTGGGGCGCGGTCCAAGTTTTCGCCTGAGGCGCTGTCAAAGTCGTCGCCTGAGGCGCGCTCCAAGTCTCC
>JBCBYE010000281.1:0-6016 GCA_039816075.1 Pseudomonadota bacterium
CAAGGGCGAACGGCTGCTGATGACGAACGAGTTCGTCCGAAATTTCGTGCGAAGCGCCCGCGTCTCGGCGCGCAACGCGTCGACGGCGGAGGCGCGCGACTCCGTGATCGACCTTTGCCGCGATCTTCGACCGCGTTGATCTCGACCGACCGCCGACCGTCGCGCGCCGCAGCCGCCGCAAGGGCGGCGCCATCGCGCGCCCTGAAGGCGTTCTCGGCGAAATCGAGCCCGCGAACCGTGACCGGCGGCCGGCCTCGTCCGTCTCGGCGCCGCTCCGCTCGAAATCCGCAGCAAATCGAACCATGACCGCGTCGGCGATGCTCGGGATGTCCTGACGCCGAGCCACGAGCTCCGCCCCGCCCCCGGTCGCAGCCCCGCCCTCGGTCGCAGCCGCGACCTGCTCCGGCCGCGCGACGCGATCCGGCGCCGCTGCGAAGGGCGGATGCGGCCGAACCGCGGCGGCGGCGTGATGGACGGCCGCGCCCGCATCGCCCGCAAGCCCCCTTGAGCGCGGATTTCGCGGCGACGGCCATGGGACGGCGAGCTGGCCTGAAACGCACTCGGCCCGACATGGACCCGGCCTGGAGATGGACCGGGGTCCGGATCGCGGCCGGCTCGGCGCAGGTCGAGCTTGCGAGGCGAAGCCGAATCGTTCGGCCGTGGGAAATCATGGTCCTCGACGGCATCCATCGCCTCGCATACGCCGCCTCTTCCGCTACCATATGTTGATTCCCAGCTTAGGAGTTCTTTCCAGACGGTTAATGTTCTTATCTTGTTCTCACTATAACTGAGAATTTCACCCCCAAGACTCAGCCAAGGCGGTTCATTTGCCCTTGGCGTCCCACGTTCTCCCATGTTAGACCATGTCCTGCGGCGCGGAGACGTCGAAACGAGAGCAGGTTTCATACAGGCCCTCCTCACCGCGACACGAAGACCCGGCGCGACCAGAGGCGCGAAAACGGCCCGGCGCGACACACCGGGCGAAAAGACCCGAGGGACCCGGGGCGGGTTGCGCGATGAGGCAGGCGCAACCCGCCCCTTCCGTTTCCGGGGGCAAGGCACGGAGGGCGCGGCGACCGATGTGGCGCCAGTTCACGTCCAGCTCGGTCCACAAGGTGGACGGCAAGGGCCGCGTGTCGGTGCCCGCGGTCTTCCGCAAGGTATTGGAAGGGCAGGGCGCCGAGGGGCAGGTCTTCCTCGTCCCCGGCTTCCGCGACGCCCGCGCCATCGAGGGCTACGCCTTCGACGGCCACGCCGCCATCGGCGCGCAGATCGCCCGCATGCATCCCGCCTCCAAGCCGCGCAAACGGCTGGAGCATCGCTTTCTGGGCCGCACGCTGCCCCTGCAGCTCGACGAGAACGGCCGCATCGTCCTCTCGCCCGCCCTGCGCCAGGATCACGGCATCGCCGGCCAGGCGCAGTTCGTAGGTCTGGGCGACAGCTTTCAGATCTGGGCGCCCGAGGCCTACGAGGCGTATCTCGCCGAACTGGACGACGACGACGAAGAGGACGCCTTCGCCGCCATGCCCTGGCCCGGCGACGCGCCAGGCGGCGCCCAGGGCGGCTTCTCGGGCGGCTTCTCGGGCGGCCCCTCCACGGGATGGCCCGCGTGAGCGCCATGACCTCGCCCGACGCCTTCGCCCCCGGTCACGTCCCCGTCCTGCTGGACGAGGTGCTGGCCGCGCTGTCGCCGGCGACCGGCGGCGCGTTCCTCGACGGCACGCTGGGCGACGGCGGCTATTCCCGCGCGCTGCTCGACGCGGGGGCGGACCGCGTCGTCGCCGTGGATCGCGATCCCGAGGCGCTGCGCCGGGCCGAGGCCTGGCGCGTCCCCTACGGCGCGCGCCTCGACCTGGTGCAGGGCCGCTTCGGCGCGCTCGACCGCATCGCGGCCGAGGCCGGGGCCGGCCCGGATCGGCTGGCGGGCGTGGCGCTCGACATCGGCGTCAGTTCCATGCAGCTCGACCAGGCCGGGCGCGGCTTCTCCTTCCGCCTCGACGGCCCCCTCGACATGCGCATGGAGCAGCACGGCCCCTCGGCGGCGGAGGTCGTGGCCCGCGCCACCGAACGGCAGCTCTCCGACATCTTCTTTCAGTACGGCGAGGAACGCGCGGCGCGCCGCATCGCCGCCGCGATCGTCTCGGCCCGGGCCGAGGCGCCGATCGACAGCACCGGCCGCCTCGCCGAGATCGTCGCCGGCGCCCTGCCCAAGGCGCGCCCGGGGCAGGCCCACCCCGCCACGCGCGCCTTTCAGGCCCTGCGCATCGCCGTCAACGACGAACTCGGCCAGCTCGCCGCGGCGCTCAGCGCCGCCGAACGGGCCCTGGCCCCCGGCGGCGTTCTGGCCGTGGTCACCTTCCATTCGCTGGAGGACCGCGTGGTCAAACGCTTTCTGGCCCGCCGCTCCGGCCGCGCGGCCGGCGGCTCCCGCCATTCGCCCGCGGCCGCGCCGGCGCACAGGCCGGGCTTCGAGCTGCTGACCCGCAAGGCGGCGGAGCCCGGCGCGGCGGAGCTGGCGGCCAATCCCCGCGCCCGCTCCGCCCGCCTGCGCGCCGCCCGGCGCACCGATGCGCCCGCCGCGCCCTTCGATCCCGACGGGCTCGGCCTGCCGCGCCTCGCCCTCGGCGGCCTGGAGGGCGGGCGATGAAGTCCCTCCTCTACGTTCTCGCCCTGATCCTGACCGCCGCCGTGGGCGTCTGGGCCTATCGCGTGAACTACGACACGCTTGCCGCGCTCGACCGGGTGGAGGCGCTGCATCGCGACATCGCGCGCGAGCAGGAGGCCATCGCCATCCTGCGCGCCGAATGGGCCTGGCTGAACCGCCCCGAACGGCTTTCCCGGCTGGTGGAGGCGCATCCGGAGCTCGGCCTCGGCCCGTTTCTGCCCGCCCATTTCGGCGAGGTGGCCGAAATCGCCTTCCAGCCGCCGCCGCCGCAGAAGCCCGCGCCGGCGCCCGGCGGCCTGCCCCCGGTCCTCGCCGCCTCGCTCGACGGTCTCTTCGGCCGCGCCGAGGGGCCCGAGGGCGCCGCGCGCCGCGGCTTCTACATCCCCCTCGCCTCGCCCCGCGACGCCCTGCGCGCCGGCCGGCTGATCGCGGACGGCGGCCCGGCGGACGGCGCGCCCGCGCCGCCCGCGGACCCCGCCCGTCCGCATCTGCCCGCGGCCGAGGCGCAGGTGACCCTCGCCGCCCTCACCCGCGGCGATCACGTGGCCTTCGGCGTGCCCCTGCCGCCGCCCCGGCCCCTGCAGGTGGCGGAGGTCCGCCGATGAGCCTGCCCCCAGACGCAAGGACCCGAGACCCATGGACCCGGGATCCCCTGACCCCGGACCCCCGGGGACAGGGGCGCCGGCCGGACGACCCCTGGCCTGAAGACCGTTGGGACGACGACGCCCCGGCCCCCGCCCCCGAAGGCGCGCGCCTGACCGACGTCATCGCCGCCCGGGCCGAGGGGCTCGACCCCTACGCCGACGCCGCCCGCCGGCGAGAGGCGCGCGGCCGCGCCGTGCAGGCCGAGGCCCGGCGCCAGGCGCGCTGGCGCCTGCTGCTGCTGGCCTGCGCCTTCGGGCTCGCCTACGCCTCCGTCGCCGGGCGCATGGCCGTGGTCGCGGCGACCGAACCGAGGGAGCCTCGGGCCCTCGCCTCCGATGCGCGCCTCTCGGCCGTGCGGGCCGAAATCACCGACGCCCGCGGCGCGCTGCTGGCGGCGAACATCCCCGTCTGGTCGCTCTACGCCCGCCCGCAGGAGATGCTGGACCCCGCCGGCGCCGCGCAGGCCCTGGCCCGCATCTTTCCGGACCTCGATCCCGCGGCGCTGACCCGCCGCTTCACCGACGGGCGCCAGTTCCTGTGGATCAAGCGCGCCATCGCCCCGGCGGAACGCGTCGCGGTGCACGACATCGGCGAACCCGGCCTGCTCTTCGGCCCGCGCGAGATGCGCGTCTACCCGGCGGGGCGCGAGGCGGCGCACATCCTCGGCGGCGCGTCCTTCGGCAAGGAGGGCGTGCATGCCGCCGAGATCATCGGCGTCGCCGGTCTGGAACGCGCGCTCGATGCGCGCCTGCGCGATCCGGCCGAGGCGGCGGGGCCCCTTCGCCTCTCGCTCGACCTGCGCGCGCAGCGGGCCATGGCCGACGTGCTGCGCGACGGCGTGGACCGCTTCGACGCCAAGGGCGCCGCGGGCGTTCTGATGAAGGCCAGGACCGGCGAGGTCGTCGCCATGGTCTCCCTGCCCGATTTCGACCCCAACGACCGGCCCCCGCCCCCGACCGAAGGGCGGCCCGCCGATCACCCCACCTTCAACCGCGCCGCGCAGGGCGTCTACGAGCTGGGCTCCACCTACAAGATCTTCACCGCCGCCATGATGGTGGAGGACGGGCTCGCCTCGCCCGACACGCTGGTCGACACCGCCGGTCCGCTGCAATGGGGCCGCTTCAAGATCCGCGACTTTCACCGCATGCCCCCGCGCATGACCCTGCGCGACGTGATCGTGCAAAGCTCCAACGTCGGCACCGCGCGCCTGGCGCTGATCGCCGGGGCCCGACGGCAGAAGGCGTTCCTGCGCGCCCTCGGCCTGCTGGACCCGCCGGAGGTGGAGCTGTCCGAGGCCGGGCGCGCGCGCCCGCTGCTGCCGCCCCGCTGGTCCGAGATCAGCACCATGACCATCAGCTACGGCCACGGCATCGCCGCCACGCCGCTGCACCTCGCCGGCGCCTACGCCGCCATGGTCAACGGCGGGCTCAAGGTGACGCCGACCCTGCTGGCCGGCGCCCCCGCGCCGGACGAGACGGCGCGCGTCATCTCCGAGGCCACCTCGCGCGAGATGCGCAAGATGCTGCGCGCCGTGGTCACCGACGGCACCGGGCGCAACGCCGACGTGCCGGGCTACGCCCTGGGCGGCAAGACCGGCTCGGCGGAAAAGCCCTCGCCCCGCGGCGGCTACGACGAGGACAAGGTGCTCGCGGTCTTCGCCGGCGCCTTTCCCATGGACGACCCCGAATACGTGATCGTCGTGGCGGTGGACGAAGGCTCCATCACCGTGGGCGGCAAGCCCCGCCGCACCGCCGGCTGGGTCGCCGCGCCCCTGGTGCGCGAAACGCTGGAGCGGGTCGGCCCCCTTCTCGGGCTGCGCCCCCGTCCCGCGCCGCCGCCCGCGCCGCTCCTGGGGGCCGACGCGCCCTCGGGCGTCCTGGCGAGCCGCTGAGCCCATGGCGGCGCGCACCCTCTCCGCCCTCGGCCTCGCGCCGCCGCCCGCCGGGGTCGCCGCCGACGCGGCCGCGACGGGACTTGTTCAAGACAGCCGGGAGGTGCGTCCCGGCCATGTGTTCTTTGCGTGCAGGGGCGCTCGTTTCGACGGCGCCGAATTCGGGGCCTTCGCGTTGCGTCAGGGCGCCCTCTGCATCGTCTGCTCGCCCCAGGGCGCGCAGACGGTGCAGGACATCTGGGCGCGGGAGGGGCGGGAGGTTCCGCCCCAGGGCCTGCCGCTGCTGACCGTGGCCGACCCGCGCGAGGCGCTCGCCCTCGCCGCCGCCCGCTGGCACGGCGCGCAGCCGCGCATCATGGCCGCGGTCACCGGCACCAACGGCAAGACTTCCGTCGCGGCCTTCCTGCGCCAGATCTGGTCGGCGCTGGGCCGCCGCGCGGTCAACATCGGAACGCTCGGCGTCGAGGGCGCGGTGGAGGCGCCGGGCGCGCTCACCACGCCCGATCCGCTCACGCTGCACGGCCTGCTGGCGGAGCTCGCCGAGGCCGGGGTGAGCCATGGCGCGATGGAGGCGTCGTCCCACGGCCTCGACCAGCGCCGCCTCGACGGCGTGCGGCTGACCGCCGCCGGCTTCACCAATCTCTCGCGCGATCATCTCGACTATCACGGCACGATGGAGGCGTATCTGGAGGCCAAGATGGGCCTCTTCGCGCGCCTTCTGCCGCCCGGCGCGCCGGCGGTGCTGAACCTCGACGACGCGCAGGCGCCCTTCGCGCTCAAGGTCATGCGCGTGCGCGGTCACCGCGTGCTCGGCG
>JBCBYE010000809.1:0-1849 GCA_039816075.1 Pseudomonadota bacterium
ACCCGGCGGCCGGCCGCGGCGGCGCGTCGCGGAGCGGACGATCATCGCCTTCACCTCCGACCATGGGGAGCTGCTGGGCGATGGCGGCCTGTGGGGCAAGCAGGCGGTGTTCGACCCCGCCTTCCGCATACCGCTGATCGTCTGCGATCCGCGCCGCGCCGCCGCGGCCGGCCGCCGGGTGGAGGCGCCGACGGAGAGCGTGGATGTCGCGCCGACCCTGCTGGCGCTGCTGGATCGCGAAACGCCGGCGCCCTGGGACGGGCGCAGCCTGCAGCCCTGGCTGGACGGCGACGCGCCCAGCGATTGGCGCGACGCGCAGCTGATGGAGATCGACTTCGCCGAGCCGCACCGCACCACCGCCGTGCAGCGCGCCCTGGGCGCCGATGCGCGCGGCTGCGGCGCGGCGATCCTGCGCGAGGCGCGCTGGAAGCTCGTCGCCTTTTCGGACCCCATCCCGCCGATGCTGTTCGACCTGCAGGAGGATCCGGCCGAAAGCGTGGATCTGGCGCCGGATCCGGCCGCGGCGGGGGAGCTGGCCCGCCTGTCGCTGGCCCTCGCGGGGCGGCGAATCCGGGTCGGCGGGCGGGGCAAGGCGCATCTCGCCATCGGCGTCTGAGGGCCCGGCGAGGGTCCGGCGCGCCACGAATGCTCGAATTCAATTTTGTTTTGCGACCGCGAAGGCCTGAAAGGCAGTGCTTTGGCGCCGAAACGGTTGCGGCGGTCTTGCCGTCTCCTGCAATCCAGTTGTAAATTTAACACATAAGAAAACCAAAATATGTCACGGGAACGGAGCCCATGACGACCCAACAGGCGGCCAAGCCCGCACGCTATTCATGCCCGGCGTTCCGCGCCATGGGCGGCGACGGAGGCGCGGGATGAGTCTCGCCGAAACCCCGGACGCGGCGCCGGCCGCCGTGGGCCCCGATGTGGCGCTGATGTCGGATCAGGCGCGCGAGATCTCGCATTTCGTGAAGGCCTTCGCCCATGAGGGGCGACTGATGATCCTGTGTCACCTGGCCGAGGGCGAGCGCAGCGTCACCGAGCTGGAACGTCTGCTGGACGCGCGCCAGTCGGCGGTGTCGCAGCAGCTGGCGCGCCTGCGTCTGGAGGGGCTGGTGCAGTTCCGGCGCGACGGCAAGACGCTGTACTACGGGCTGGCGGACGACCGGGCGCGCCGCATGCTCGAGCTGATCGGCGACATGTTCTTGGACGATCCGCAAAGCGACGGCTGACGCGGCGCGCGGCGGTCCCGCAGGGCCCGTGCGCCGCCCGCCTCAGCTGCGCGGGATCACCGCCCAGGCCGCCAGCCAGCCGGCGAGAAAGCCGCCCAGATGCGTCTCCCACGCCAGGGTGCCGCCCATGAAAACGCCCAGGATCACGTTGATCGCCACCAGCGCGCCGATGGAGCCGAGGAAGGGCCGCAGGCTGCCCCGCTCCGGCCGCCGGGTGATGAAGGCGAATTCCGCATATTTCAGCACGCCGATCAGGCCGAAGACGACGCCCGAGGCGCCGACCATGGGCAGATCCGCCTGCGCCAGCAGGCCGTAGGTGACGGAGCCGCCCAACGCCGTGACGACGAAGAACAGCACGAACAGCGGCGCGCCGAAGATGCGCAGGACCACCAGGCCGAGGCCGAGAAACGCCGCCGAATTCAGGAGCAGATGCGTCATGCCCCCATGCAGGAACGCATAGGTCAGCGGCGTCCAAGACACCTGCACCGGCGCCCGGTCGCCGGCCCACCAGCGCTCCCACCACAGGTCCATGAAGCCGAACTCGCGATAGGCGGTCCAGCGCAAGTCGCGCGGCAGGACGCCGATATCGCCCAGCTGCAGCGCCAGTTCGATGAACA
>JBCBYE010000583.1:0-3052 GCA_039816075.1 Pseudomonadota bacterium
CCCCGCGTCAACCGCGCCGCGCCCCGCGCCCCGCGCCTCGACAAGGCCCCGCGCCTCGACGAGGCCCCGAGCCTCACGACGGCGCCGCGGTGAGGTCGCGCCCAGACGCCCCCGCCCGCCCGCGGCGCGCGGCCGCCGACGGCGAGGGGCCCCCAGGGGCGCCCGGCCCCGACCGCGCGCCTGACCTGGATCATGGCGCCCCGCCGCCGCCCCACGCATCACCGGGCGAGCCCCGATCCGCTCTCGCCGAAGGCGCCGCGCCATGTCGATCAAGAACATCCTCGTCTCCTACAACGCTCTGCCCTCGTCGCAGGCGGCCCTCGACCTCGCCGCGCTTATGGCGCGCAAATACGACGCCCATCTCACCGGTCTGCTCAGCTGGGGGCCGTCCCGCATCGCCGGCGCCCTGGGCCCCTGGGTGACCGGCGACCTGCTCGACGGCCTGCGCGAGGCCGAGGCCCGGCGCCGCGCCGACATCGCAGGGGCCTTCGCCGACGCCTCCGCCGCCCTCGCCCATGACCGGCCGGGCAAGGTCCACTGGATGGACCTGGGCGGCGACGCCGACGAGAGCGTGATGGAGGCCGCGCGCCTCTACGACATCGTGGTGATGGGCCGGCATGAAAGCTCCGACGAGACCGCGCATATCGCCCCGCACCCGGACGTCGTGGCGCTGCAATCGGGCCGTCCGGTGCTGATCGTGCCGCCCGACTACCGCACCGACCGCCTGCTGGAGCGGGCGCTGGTGGCCTGGGACGGCGGCCGCGCCGCGGCGCGTGCGGTGTCCGACGCCATGACCCTCCTCGAAAGCAAGAGCCACGTCACCGTCTTCACCGCCGGCGATCGGGGTCGCGCCCGGCGGCGCGAAGGGCTCGACATCGTCGCGCATCTGGCCCGCCACGGCGTGCGCACCGACTGGAAGCATGTCTCGCGCCCCCAGGGCGGCGTCGCCGCCGCGATCCTCGAGGCCGCGGCGGCGGAGAATGCCGGCCTCCTCGTCATGGGCGCCTACGAGCGCCCCAAATTCGCCGAGGACCTGATCGGCGGCGTCACCCGCACCCTCCTGGCCGAGGCCCCGATCCCCGTCCTGATGGCGCACTGAACGCCCCCGTCGCGACGGCGCCGCGCGTACCGGGGCGCCGGCCGACCCGCGGCGCCCGCGGCGCGCGGCGAACGGGGCGCCCCGTGGCCGCCGCGTCCAGACCCCGCCGCCGCGCGCGCGCCCATCGCGGCGCAGGATGGAGGGCGGGCCGGCGCCGAAGGCGCTCGGGGCGCCCGCCAGCCCGCCGCGCCCTCGCACGAAAAGGGCGGACCCGCAGGCCCGCCCCCGTCTTCACGGCGCAAGCGCCGGTCTCACACGGCGATCTTGCCGCCGCCCTGCTTGGTCACCACCACCACCGAGGGGCGCGGCGGGATGCCGTCGGCGAAATCCGGCCAGCGCGTCGCCGGATCCTCGAAGGTCGAATCGCGCTCGAACCCTTCGAAGTCCTTCGTGCCGTCGGTACCCGGATGCTGCACCGCCAGGAACAGCGTCTCCGCATCCTCGGTGAAATAGGGCCCGCAGAGCTCGCCGCCGACGGGGCAGCGGAAGAACAGCTTGGAATGCCCGCGCAGCTCCCCCTCGGTCTCCAAGGAATAGAGGCCGTCGGACTTGCCGGTCTTGCCCCAGCTGCGGCCCTGATCGGTGGAGATCCACAGCCGCCCGTCGGCATCGATGGCGCAGTTGTCGGGCGAGCCGAACCAGCCGTTCTCGCTCGTCTCCGGGTTCCACTGGGCGCCGACCTCGGTCAGGCTCGGATCGCCGCACTTCACCAGGATCGACCAGGTTCCCTTGGTCGCCGAGTGATTGCCGCCCTCCTCCTTGATCTCGATGATGTGGCCGAAGCTGCTCTCCGCCCGCGGGTTCGCCGCGTCCACCTGATCGGCCTTCCGCCGGGTGTTGTTGGTCAGCATGATGTAGGCCGTGCCGTCGCCGCGCGGCTGCGCGTCCTCGGGCCGGTCCATGGGCGTCGCGCCCAGCGCGTCGGCGGCCAGACGCGTGTCGATGGCGATGTCGGCCTGGCTTTCGAACCCGTTCTCCGCCGTCAGCGGGCCCTCGCCATGCACCAGCGGCAGCCAGTCGATCGTGCCGTCCTCGTTGAAGCGCGCCACGTAGAGCGTGCCCTCCGACAGCAGGCTGGACCCGAAGACCGCGTTGGCCTCCGTCACCGCCTCGGCCGAGACCCACTTGTACTGGTAGTCGAAGCGGTTGTCGTCGCCCGAGTAGATCACCAGCCGGCCGTCCGAAGCGACCGTGGTCTCCGACCCCTCATGCCGGAACCGGCCCAGCGCGGTGTGCTTGATCGGCGCGGCGTCGGGGTTCATCGGGTCGACCTCGACGATGTAGCCGAACCGGTTGGGCTCGTTCGGCTCCTTGTCGATGTTGAAGCGGTCGTGGAACTTGCCCCAGGCGTACCAGCGCCCCGGCACGCCGTAGCGGCGCATGGACTTCGCCTCGGCCTGCTCCGACACGTCCGGCCGGCCCTCGTCGTTGACCTTGTCGGTCCAGAAATAGCCGTGGAAGTTCTCCTCGGCCATCAGGTAGGTGCCCCAGGGCGTCATCCCGCCGGCGCAGTTGTTCAGCGTGCCGATCACCGCCATGCCCGCCGGGTCGGCGCTCGTCTTCAGCCGGTCATGGCCGGCCGCGGGGCCGGAGAAGGTCATCTCCGTGTTCAGCGGGCTGATGCGCCGGTTGCGGGGGGAGCCGCGCAGCACCGTCCACTTGTCGTCCGACCCCTTGGCGATCTCCACCACCGTGCCGCCATGGGCGGCCATCTCGATGTCCACCAGCTCGGCCGTCATGCCCTCGAAGCCGGCGCGGTCCTGGCGGCCGAGCCCGGGGAACATGACCTCCTCGTTGGTGTATTCGTGGTTGACGCACAGCATGCCGCGGCCCGGCTCGATCTCGGCGTAGCCCACGTAGTCGTTGTTGTAGCCGAACTGCTTGAGCTGCTTTTCCGGCGACTGGTCGTAGGGATCGAAATCCGGCGCGTCGGCGGTGATCGGGTCGCCCCAG
>JBCBYE010000535.1:0-3484 GCA_039816075.1 Pseudomonadota bacterium
AGCGCCGCCGCCTGCGCCTCGCCCCGCGGCGCCGTCCGATCGGCGAGGCCCCAGTCCAGCGCCTGTTCGGCCGAGACCTTCTCCGCCAGCGCCGCCATGCGCTTGGCGCGCGCCGGGCCGATCAAGGCCGTCAGGCGCGGGACCGCGCCCCAGCTGAGGTTCAGGCCGCGCGCGATCTCGGGCAGGTAGAACGTCGCCCCCTCGCTCGCCACCCGCAGATCGCAGGCCAGCGCCAGGGCGCCGCCGCCGCCCACGCACCAGCCGTCGACGGCGGCGATCGTCAACGCCTCGATCTCCACCCAGGCGCGGCACATGTCGCGGCCGATGCGGCTGAGGCGTCGCCGCTCCGCCAGGTCCGGCGGGGTTTCGATGCGCCGCCGCCCCTCTTCCAGATCGAAGCCGAGCGAAAAGTTCGGCCCGGCGCCGGCCAGCACCACGGCGCTCAGCTCATGCTCGCGCCGCAGCGCCACGGCGACATCCGTGATCTCCAGCATCAGCTCCGAGCTGAGCGCGTTGCCGGCATCCGCGCGGTCGAACACGACGGTCGCGACCCGTCCCTCCCGCGTCACCGTCACGTCGCCCATCGTCTCGTCCTCCCCGGCCGCCTTTGCGCCGCAGCCTCGGCCGGAAGGCGCGTCGCTGCAACCCGCGCCGCCCCGGACCTGATCCGGGGCCTCCTTCGGCTTGCCGCCCCGCGCGCGGTCAGGGGTCGGGGATCAGGGCCATGCGGTGGAACCGCCAGCCGTCCTCGCCCCGACGCAGGGTCGCGAGCGTCGCGCCGCCTGCGCGCACGGCCCCGCCCTGCGGGCCGTCCACCTCGGCCGACCAGCGCAGCAGCGCCCAGCCGAGCGCGCCGTCGCAGCCGCATTCGACGACGTCCATGCGCTTGTCGCATTCCGGCTCCTCGAACCACTCCAGATGCGCCTCGGCGATGGCCGCGCGCCCCAGCGCCGGCGGCCCGAAGGGCGTGTCGAGCCGCGCGTCCTCGGCGAAGCCCCCTGCGCAGCCTGCCGCATCCTCGGCCGCATAGGCGGCGAGATAGGCCTGCGCCAGCGCCTCGACCTCGTCCTGAAATGCCATCAGCGGCTCTCTCCTCGAAGCGTCGACGCCCAACGTCGACCGCATGGCTCGACGCCGCAACCCGCGCCGCCCCGGATGTCCTCCCGGTGCTCGCTTGCGCGCGATGCCCTGGCTAGGGTGCTTCCAGCGGTCAAGCGCCTATCGGCTGCGCCGCACCTCGAAACGCCAAGCGCGCCGCCCCGCGCAGGGCGGGGTTCGTCCCGCCAGGGCTCGCCGCTCGAGCGTGAGACATGAGAAGACGCGCTCATGCCTCAACTGCAGAAATCCAGTGTCAGCCTGTGCTTCGTCGGCGACGCCCTCGATCCCGACGAAATCACGACCCGCCTTGGGCTCGCCCTAGCGAAATCCTATCGCAAAGGCGAGACATGGCGCACGCCGAACGGGACGCCCATGCCGGCCCGCTCGGGCATGTGGAGGGGCGCCGCCGAGACGGCGTCGCCCAGCGATCTCGACGGGCGGATCGCAAGGCTGCTCGCGCTCGCAACGCAGGACCTCGCGGCGTGGAAAGACCTTTCCTCCCGTTTCCATGGCGAGCTCTGCTGCGGCTTGTGGGTCTTCAAAGACGGCTCGGGCTTCGACCGCATCCTGCCCCCGACGCTGAGCAGGATCGCCGAGCGTGGGCTGCATCTCGTGCTCGAGATCTACGTGAGCGACGAACCGGACCCGGACGAGCAGGAATGGCGCTGGGTCGAGGGTCCGGAGCCGCTGGGCCTGCGCATGCCGGACGACGACGGCTCGGAGACGGCCTGAAACGCCTGCCGCATCCGCATAGGGCGGGGCTCGCCCCGCCGCAAAGGCCTCGGCATGCGCCGGCCGCTCAGAACGCCGGGAACGCGCCTTTCATGCGCTCAAGGATCTGATCGCGCGTCTGGCGATAGCTCTCCAGCTTCTGCTCGCGGCTTTCGCCCAGGCCCGTGGGGTCCAGCGTCGGCCAGTACTCCACGTCGATGCTGAACCATCGGGTGTATTCCAGCGCCGCGCGCTGGGCCGCGGGGCTCATGGCGATGATCTTCTCGAAGGCCTGGATCTGGTCGCCCCAGGCCTCCATCTCCAGAAAGCTGCGGGCGCGGTGCTTGCGCAGCTCCACCCCGATCTCGGCGCACACGGCGATGGTGAAGCCGTCGATCTCCATGTCGTGCTTCACGCCCGCGCTCTGCACGTAGATGCGCTGGCCGTGCAGCTTCTTCAGGATCCCCTCGGCCATCGGGCTGCGCACCGCGTTGTGATCGCAGCAGAACAGCACCGAGCCGGGGAGCCGAACCACCGCTCAGCCCCGGAAATGCAGCACGCAGACCAGGGTGAACAGGCGTCGGGCCGTGGCGTCGTCCACCTCCGCCTTGCCCTCCAGCCGCTCGCGCAGCAGGCGCGCGCCCTCGTTGTGGATGCCGCGCCGGCCCATGTCGATCGCCTCGATCTTGCTCGGGGGCAGGTTCTTGACCGCGTCGAAATAGCTTTCGCAGATCGCGAAATAGTCCTTGATGATCTGCCGCAGGGGCCCGAGCGACAGGTGCAGCTCCCCCGCCGGATCGCCGGCCTCCGTGGCCAGGCGCATCATCAGCCGACGCTCCACCACGCCCAGGGTCAGGGCGTAGGGCCCCGCCGGCGCGTCCTCGCGCGACAGGGCGAAGGCGTTCTCCTCCAGCAGGTCGAAGATGGCGACCTTGCGCTCCTGCTCCACCTCCGGCGTGGGGGGGGCGAGGCCGGCGTCGTCGAGCGTGATGGCGATCAGGCGGCTCATGGCGCGGCCTCCCCCGTCGCGTCGTCGCCGCGCCGGTTGAGCGCGTCCAGCCTGAGGCGCACGCTCAGCCCATGCGCCTCCAGCCGTTCCGCCTGCGCCAGGGTCTCCGCCGCCGGGCCGATGGCGCCCAGCGCCGCCGGCGTCATGCGCGCCAGCGTCGTGCGCTTGAGAAAGTCGAGGACCGAAAGGCCGGAGGCGAAACGGGCGGAGCGCGCCGTCGGCAGAACGTGGTTGGGCCCGCCCACGTAGTCGCCGACGGCCTCGGGCGTCCAGGCGCCCAGAAAGATCGCGCCGGCGTGGCGGATGCGGGCGGCGACCGCGTCGGGATCGTCGACCGCGATCTCCAGATGCTCCGGCGCGAACCGGTCCGAGATCTCCGCCGCCTCGCGCAGATCCCGCACCGTGATCACGGCGCCGAAATCGCGCCAGCTGGGCGCCGCCAGCTCGGCGCGCGACAGGCGCGGCAGCAGGCGCTCCACCGCCTCCGCCACGGCCCGGCCCAGCGCCGGGTCGGGCGTGATCAGAATGGCCTGGGCGCTGGCGTCATGCTCCGCCTGGCTCATCAGATCCATGGCGATCCAGTCGGGGTTCTGGGCGCCGTCGGCGATGACCAGGATCTCCGACGGGCCGGCGATGCCGTCGATGCCCACCTGGCCGAAGACCTGG
>JBCBYE010000003.1:0-23022 GCA_039816075.1 Pseudomonadota bacterium
CGCTGGACGGCGGCGCCCAGGCCGACCACCTGATGGGCGACGGCGACGACGACCTGCTGCTGGGCCAGGAGGGCGACGACCTGCTCGACGGCGGCTTCGGCGGCGATTCCCTGCTGGGCGGCGGCGGCGCCGACCGCCTGCTGGGCGGCGGCGGCGACGACCATCTCGACGGCGGCGACGCCGACGACCAGCTCGACGGCGATGCGGGCGACGACATGCTGCTGGGCCAGGCCGGGGCCGATCAGCTGCGCGGCGGCGGCGGCGCAGATTCGCTCGACGGCGGCGGCGGCACGGACGGTCTCTTCGGCGGCGGCGGGCGCGACGCGCTGCGCGGCGGCGGCGGGCGCGACGTGCTCGAAGGGGCCGGCGGGGCCGATGAGCTCGACGGCGGCTCGGGCGCCGACAGCCTCTCGGGCGACGGCGGCAAGGACCGCCTGTCGGGCGGCGGCGGGCGCGACGATCTCGACGGGGGCGGCGCGGGCGACCAGCTCTTCGGCGACGCCGGCAAGGATCATCTGTCGGGCGGCCGCGGCAACGACCGGCTCGACGGCGGCGGCGGCAACGACCGGCTCGAAGGGGGCGCCGGGCGCGACGTCTTCGTCTTCGCCGACCGCGGCCGCGACCGGGTCGAGGATTTCTCGCGCAACGACCGCCTGGTCTTCGAGGGCGCGGACAGCTTCGACGACCTGACCATCAAGCGAAAGGGCGGCGACGCGCTGGTCCGCCACGACGGGGCCACGGCGATCCTGCAGAACGTGGATCACGACTCGCTCTCGGCCCGCGATTTCCTGTTTTAAGGCGGGGCGCACCGCCGGCGGGGACCGGGCGGGCGCCGCCCCTGCGGCGCTTGGCTCGTCCCGCGGCGCCTTGGCGGAGGGGGGCGCGCCGCCCTAGGCTCGGCCACGACCACGGGCCGCGCCGCCGGCCCGCCCCAACGAGGAGGCGCGGATGACGCGCGCGACCCTGTTCCGCCGCCTGACGCTGTACGCCGCCGCCGCGGCGATCCTGGCCGGCTGCGCCGACGGCACCCAGACGCGCTATCGCGACCTGACCGACGCCTATGCCGCCATCGGCTTCCTGCGCACCGACGCGGCGCCGCCCGACGCGCCGTTCGACAACGACGACCTGATCCGCAATTTCGAGCGCATCGCCTTCTACTCGGAATTCGCGCGCGGCGACGGCCCGCTGGAAGTGCGGCGCACCCCCACGCCCCTTTTCAAATGGGAGGGGCCCGTCACTTGGAAGCTGGAGGGCGATGCCGCGACGCAGGCCGATCGCCGCGCCTATCAGGCGCTGATCGCGCGGCTGGAGCGTCTGACGGACCTCGACTTCGCGGAAACCCAGGACAGCGCCAACGTGCTGATCCTGATCGCGTCCAAGGATCAGCGCGGCGAGATCGTCGATCTGCTCGACGCGCGCGGGCTGAGCGACCGCATGCAGCTGATCCGCGAATGGGCCCGCGACGACGTCTATCCCTGCGTCGCGCAGGTCGGCCGGGTGGAACGCGAGGACGGCGCGCCCGACTATCGCGCCTTCATCGTGATCAAGGAGGAAACGCAGGGCCTTCTTCGCCTCTCCTGCATCCACGAAGAGCTGGTGCAGGCCATGGGCCTGCGCAACGACGACGACCGCGTGCGCCCGTCGATCTTCAACGACGACCAGGAATTCGCCCTGCTGACGGAGCATGACGAGTACCTGTTGCGCATCCTCTACGACCGCCGGCTGCGCCACGACATGACCGCCGAAGAGGGCATGCCGATCGTGCGCCGCATCGTCGAGGAAATCGGCCCCGGCCGCGATGCCGGCGGCTGACCTGCGGGGCGGCGGAGGGGCCGGCTTCGCCCGTCCCGGACCGCGACAGCGCCCGGTCGTATGCTGAAGAAAACCTTCACGGGGCTCGCAATCGGCTGAAGACCCCCCTCCACGATGTATCCCAAACCCCCTTCCGTGCGTATCAGGCTGGTGAAGGCGCAGGACCTCCCACCCGCGCCGCCCTGCTTGGGGAAGGACATTCGACATGAGCCGTACCGAGGAAGAGACGATCCGCCAGCGCATTCTGTCCGTCGCGCACCATCTGGTGGGCCCCGATCCGGAAACCTCGGCCCGCCACCGCCGCTGGGTCGACGAGGATGGCCGCCCGACCGGCGACGGCGTCGCGCTGGCCCGTGCGCTCGGCGAGCAGGGCGACACCCGCTCGATGCTGCGCAACGTCGGCTGAAGTCGACCTTCCCGGCTCGACGCGTCGCGTCGGGCCGTCAGGCGAACATGAAGTCCGCCCGGCCGAGGTCCTCGGCCAGCACGTCGTTCAGCACCAGCGAGGCTTTGGCGCCTTTGAATGCGACGAGTGCGTCCTCTCCGCGCTGAACGATCTTGAGGTCGCGGAAGGTCATTCCGTCGATGTCCACGCGGATGCGGTCCATCCCGTCCTGCCAGTCGGCGATGAAGTCGCGCCGCGCGTTCTTCTTGACGACGAAGACGTCGCTCCAGCGGCCGCCGATCAACACATCGCCTCCGCCGCGTTCGCCGTGAAGCTCGTCGCGGCCATTGCCGCCCGCGAGACGGTCGCGCCCCTTGCCGCCGTGCAGGACGTCGTCTCCCTTCCCGCCCCAAATGGCGTCGGCGCCCCCCAGACCGTGGAGCGTGTCCTCGAAGTCGGCTCCACCGAGAGTCTCGCCGCTGCCCGTGCCCCAGATCGGGGCGCCGGCGGGAAAAGCGACGGCCTCGATCACGAGGTCGTCGCCGTCGGCTTCGGCTCTCAGCCAGAACCTGCCCGCGGAAGACTTGACCTCGATCGAGACGTCGGCTCCGCCGTCGCCGTCCACGTCGCCGTTCAGCATGAACCGAACGGCGCGGTCATTTATGGTCCGCTCGATGTCGACGTCGTATCCCGCTCCGGTCTCGATCCGCACGAGATCGCCGGCCCCGAACCCGACGATAAGGGAGGCGTCTAGGTCGCTCGCGGAGCCCTGGACGACATCCAGGTCCCCGGCAAGATAGACCTCGTCGACGCCCGCGCCGGGCGAGAAGAAGTTGTCGCCGCCGCCGCCATACAGCTGATCGTCGCCGCCGCCGCCGAACAGGGAGTCGTCCCCCACGTCGCCGTCGAGACGGTCGTCGTCATCGCCTCCGAAGAGGGAATCGTCCCCGCCGCCGCCGTAGAGACGGTCGTCATCGTCGCCGCCGAACAGGGCATCGTTCCCGTTGCCCGCGTAGAGAAGATCATCGCCCCCGGCCAGGTAGTAGGCGACGTCGCCAGTGTATCGGCTGCTTGCATTCATGAAGTCGTCGGCGCCGCCGGCGAGCAGGGCGAAGGCGCCTTGTCGGTACTCAACGTAATTCTGCCCGCCGAGGTTCGCCAAGTAGGGGATCAGGTCGCGCTCCGACGAGAAACCGCCATCGTCGTAAATGCCGCGCAGCTCGACGTATTCATCGTCGATGGCCAGACCCTTGGGGAACCCCAGGGATCCGTCTTCGAGCACCGGAAAGCTCCAGAACTCGCCCACGAACTCACGGTTTCCGTACTTGAAGGCCTCTGAGAGGTTGCTCGAGAAACGGCTCTCGGAAACGACCGGATCCTCGCCGGTGTCGATGTAGGTGCCCGGGAAAATTCCATCTAGCCAGCCGTAACTGCTGAACCTGTTCACCGATCCGAAGACAATGCTCTCCAGATGGTAGACCGTCGGACCGGTCGTCGGCGTCGCGACGACCTCGATGGAGACGGTTCCCGTCGCCTCCGTCCCAGCGATCGGGACCTTGCCGCTCGGCCCTTCCGTCTGAACGGCGGTGTATTCGAACGTGTCCACGCCGGCGAAGCCGGGATCGGGGCGGTAGAGCACGTAGCCGTCTTCGCCCAGTTCGACCGTGCCATGGCTCGCCTCGCCGACCGCGATCGTCGTCGTCGGGGTCCACTGGCCATCGGCATCGCGATCGTTCAGAGCCGGGCGGAGGATATGCGCGGTGTCCTGCCAGATCGTCGCGGCGTCGTCCCGGGGCATCAGCGCCTCGACGGGATCGTCGGACTCCAACACCTCGCCGGACACCAGGCCGACGCGGAGCGTGCCGTTCGCATCCCGCCACGAGTAGCTGAGCGTCACAGGCCCCAGGGCGTCCTCGGCCGGCGTGAACACGAGCCGGTCGTCGTCGCTGACCGAGACCTCGCCGGCCTCCGTCGACGCCGCCGCGAACAGGCTGAGCGGGCCCGGCGCTTCGCCCTCGTGTCGCGCAAGGACGTCGATCAGGGTCGGAACGTTCTGTTCGGCTGAAAAGCCGTCGTGGCTGGTCATGTGGAAATCCCGAATGCACCACTTTACGCGAATGTTAGTTGAAAGCGCGCCCGCCGGCAAACGCGCCGTGTCCCGCAACGACCATGGCGACGTCGCCGGCAGACCCTCGTTCGCGCCGGCGTCACGGCGACTGGATCGGATGCGGGGCGGGTGGTGGAGCCGAGGGGAATCGAACCCCTGACCTTCGCGTTGCGAACGCGACGCTCTCCCATCTGAGCTACGGCCCCGCCGCGCGGCGTGGTAGGGCCGGCGCAGGCGCCTGTCAAGCGCCGCGCCGCGGCGCCGGAAACCTCCCGCACCGCTTGATCCACGGGGGCGGGACCGCTACGTGACGCGCCGAGCCCCACCCGGCGACGCGCGCCCTGCGCCGCCGCCTCAGCCGAAGGCGCGAATGCATGAATTCTCTGGGTCAGATCCTGCTGATGCTGCTCAACCTGGCCTGGTGGATCGTCGTGATCCAGATCGTGATGAGCTGGCTGATCAACTTCGACGTCATCAACCTGCGCCAGCGCTTCGTCTACGGCATCTGGTCGTCGCTGAACCGGCTGACCGAACCGCTCTACACGCCGATCCGCAATGCGCTGCCATCCATGGGCGGTCTGGATCTGGCGCCCCTGGTGGTTCTGCTGGCCATCGCGGCGCTGCAGGTCGTCATCTTCAACAATTTCCAGGCGTTCTGACCCCGCCGCGCGCCTCGGCGCGACGGCGCGGGACCGACGGCGCAGGACGCGTGGCCGTTGCGCGCATTGCCGCTCAGCAACGTGTTGTTTAGGAACACTGGTTAACGAGGCTGCAACAGCGTCAACGGGAAGGAACGTTCAGAATGTATCGGGTCTGGGGATTCCTTTCGGAATATTCTCTGCTGCTGATCGCCGGCGCGCTGATCGCGCTGATCTGGGCCAACATCGACCCGCACTCCTACCACAACTTCGTCGAGTATCCCCTGGCCGACCACACCCTGGTCGGGCATCTGCACATGGACGACGAGGGGCACGCCCATCGCACGCTGACCCTGCACTATCTGGTCAACGACGTGCTCATGGCCCTCTTCTTCGCCATCGCCGGCAAGGAGGTGTGGGAGGCCGTGGCGCTCAAGAACGGCTCCCTGCGGGGTAAGAAGGCGATGACGCCGCTGATCGCCACGGCCGGCGGCATGCTGGGCCCCATCGCGGTCTATCTGGGCGTCGCGGCGCTGCTGGGCTCGGACACCTACGACGCGGTCGCCAACGGCTGGGCCATCCCCACGGCGACCGACATCGCCTTCAGCTACCTGGTCGGGCGCATCATCTTCGGCGCCGGGCATCCGGCGATCCGCTTTCTGCTGCTGCTGGCCATCGCCGACGATGCGGCCGGTCTCATCATCATCGCGATCTTCTATCCCTCGACCGAGATTCAGCCGATCTGGCTGATGGTCAGCCTCTTCGCAGCCTTCACCACCTGGTTCGTGGCGAACTTCCTGCCCCGGCAGCTGGACCGGCGGAACCAGGCGCGCCCGCATTCCACCTGGATGCGCAAGACGCTGGGCTTCTGGCCCTATGCGCTGGGCGGCGCGATCTGCTGGTTTGGCTTTCAGGAGGCGGGGATCCACCCGGCGCTGGGCCTGCTGCCCATGGTCGCCACGATCCCGCACGCAGATGTCAGCTTCGGCATCTTCGCCGAAGCCGAAAGCCACATGCACGACCTGCTCAACGACATCGAGCACAAGCTGAAGGCGCCGGTGGAGGTGATCCTGTTCTTCTTCGGCCTCGCCAATGCCGGGGTGACCTTCTCGTCGCTGGGCGCGGCGACCTGGCTGGTGCTGCTCGGCCTGCTCGTGGGCAAGCCGCTGGGCGTGCTGGGCATGGGCTGGCTGGCGGCGCATCCGATGAAGCTGGGGCTGCCCGAGGGAATGCGCACCTCCGACCTGTTCGTGATCGGCTGCGTGGCCGGCATCGGCTTCACCGTCTCGCTGTTCATGGCGGCGGTGGCGTTCCCGGCCGGGCCGGTGCAGGAGGCCGCCAAGATGGGCGCGCTGCTCAGCTTCTTCGGCGCGGCGATCTCCATCGGCGTCGGCCGTTTTCTCAAGGTGCAGCGGGTCGAGCTGTGACCGGGGCGGGGCCGCATATCGACGGCCCCGTCCTCGTCACCGGCGCCGCCGGCTTCATCGGCGCCGCCCTGGCGGACCGTCTGTTGGCCGAGGGCGTGCAGGTGCACGGCCTCGACAATCTCAACGCCTACTACGACCCCGCGCTCAAGCAGGCGCGCCTGGGCCGGCTGGACGGGCGCGCAGGCTGGACGTTCCACAAGGCCGACCTGGCGGACCGCGAGGCGCTCTTCGCCGCCATGCAGGCCGCGCAGCCGGCCTACGTGGTGAACCTCGCCGCCCAGGCCGGCGTGCGCCACTCCATCGAGAACCCGCACGCCTATGCCGACGCCAATCTGACCGGCTTCCTCAACGTGCTGGAGGCGTGCCGCTTCGCCGAACCCAGGCACCTGATCTACGCCTCGTCCTCGTCCGTCTACGGCGGCAACGCCAAGGTCCCGTTCGACGAGAGCGACCCGGTCGACCATCCGGTCAGCCTCTACGCCGCCACGAAGAAGGCGAACGAGCTGATGGCGCACGCCTATGCGGAGCTTTACGGCATGCCCTGCACGGGCCTGCGGTTCTTCACGGTCTATGGGCCCTGGGGGCGGCCGGATATGGCGTACTACAAGTTCGCCGACGCCATCCTCGAAGGGCGACCGATCCGCATCTACAACCACGGGCGGATGGAGAGGGATTTCACCTATATCGACGACATCGTCGAAGGGGTCGCCCGGCTGATCCCCCGGGCCGCGACGCCGGACCCCGACTTCGACCGGCGCGCGCCCAACCCCGCCTCCAGCTGGGCGCCGCATCGCGTCTACAACATCGGCAACCATCGGCGCGAACAGCTCATGACGATGGTCGAGACGTTGGAGCGTCTGCTGGGCCGCGAGGCGATCAAGGAGTTCGTGGGCATGCAGCCCGGCGACGTCACCGCCACCTGGGCCGACGTGGCGCGCCTGCAGGACGCCGTCGGCTTCTCGCCCGACACGTCGCTGGAGGACGGGCTGGCCAGGTTCGTCGAATGGCGCCGCGGCTGGAACGGGTGAGGCCCGCGCGGCGCGACCCGGACGATCCCCGCGGCTGAAGATCGACTCCGATGAACGATGCGTCGCGGACCGGTCCCGCGACGCGCGACGCCCTGCCTAGGCCGGCGGCTCGACGACGCCGCGCGTGGAGGGCGGCCGATCCTGCATCGCCGCATGAAGCGAGGTTCGGGGCGCGCCTTCGGCGTCGAAGTTCCCGTCCGCCAGCCAGGCCTCGATCCGGCGGCGCACGTCCGGCCATTCGTCGTCGAGGATCGAATACCAGGCCGTGTCCCGGTTCATCCCCTTGAAGATCAGGTGGTTGTGGAAGATCCCTTCGAACCGGAAGCCGAGCCGCCGCGCGGCGGACCGCGACTTGGCGTTCAGCGCGTTGCAGCGCCACTGCATGCGGCGATACCGCAGGTCGTCCATGGCATGCCGCAGCATCAGGAACAGCGCCTCTGTGGCGCCGCGGGTGCGCTGAAGCGTCGGGGCGAACCAGATGTGGCCGATCTCCGTCGCCCCGTTGCGGGCGTCGATGTCCAGAAAGCTGGCCTGCCCGCAGGCGGCGCCCGTCCGGTTGCAGCGGATGGCGAAGAAGATCGGATCGAGGCTGGCGGACTGGCCGCGCAGAACCTCGGCATAGGACGCTTCGTCGGGCCAGGGGCCGGTGGTCAGATAGTCCCAGATGCGCAGGGCCTCGTCCGTGCCGTGCGATGCCTCGTAAAGGTCGGCGGCGTGACGATCGGCCTGCATGGGCTCCAGCGTCACGTCCCGGCCGATCAGCGGCCTGCGGGAGGGCGGCAGTGCCGGCGGAGGCGTTTTCACCGCCTCGCCGGACAGCGGGCGGGGGTGGAGCGGTTCTGGGCCGGAGGGATGGCTCATAAGGGGTCAGGTCCTTCGGCGGCGTTCGGCGGGACGGCGCGGGGCGGCCGCCCACGTCCGGCGAGGGATCGCGGCGGCGCGCGCGATCGGAACGCGAAGGCGGGGCGCGGCCCCTACCCCCAGGCGTCGCGCCACGCTAAACCGCGCGCATGACCCAAGCCAGCGCCCCGAAAACCGTCTCCGTCGGCCCCCTGCGGATCGCCAACGACCGTCCCCTGACCGTCATCGCCGGGCCCTGCCAGCTCGAAACGCTGGACCATGCCCTGCGTTTGGGAGAGGCGATGGCCAAGGCCTGCGCCGCCGCCGGGCTCGGCTACGTCTTCAAGGCCAGCTACGACAAGGCCAACCGCACCTCGGCTTCGGGCCGGCGCGGACCGGGCCTGGACGACGGGCTGGCGATGCTCGCCGCGGTGCGCGATCGGCTCGGCGTCCCGGTGCTCACCGACGTTCACGCGCCCGAACAGTGCGCGTCGGCGGCGGAGGTCGTGGACGTGCTGCAGATCCCTGCCTTTCTGTGCCGGCAGACCGATCTGCTGCTGGCCGCAGGCGAGACCGGCAAGGCGGTGAACGTCAAGAAGGGCCAGTTCCTCGCCCCGTGGGACATGCCCAACGTCGCGGCCAAGGTCGCCGGCACGGGCAACGCGAACATCCTGCTGACCGAGCGCGGCTCGTCGTTCGGCTACAACACGCTGGTGGCGGACATGCGCGCGCTGCCGCAGATGGCGGCGACGGGCTATCCGGTGATCATGGACGCCACGCATGCGGTGCAGCAGCCCGGCGGGCTGGGCGGATCCTCGGGCGGGCAGCGGGAATTCGCGCCGGTGCTGGCCCGCGCCGCCGTGGCCGTGGGCGTCGCCGGCGTCTTCGTCGAAACGCATCAGGACCCCGACAACGCGCCTTCGGACGGGCCGAACATGATCCCCATCGACCAGATGCCGGCGCTGGTCGCCCGCCTCGCCGCCTTCGACCGGCTCGCCAAGGGCGATTGACCGCACTCGCTCCCGCGCTTAGCGTGCCGTCGATTTTCAAGGGGACGCTTGCATGCCGTTTCAGCTGCTCAAATCCATTCGCGGCCGGGTGGAAAAGGGCCGTCTCGACCTCGAGACCGCCGCGGACCGCATCGAAAAGGCGCTGGAGCGTCTGGTGGATCGCGTCGAGGAGAACGGTCGCCTGTCGGCGCTGGACGCAGCCGACGCACGCTCCTACCTGAACGCGATCGACGACGCCGCGATGGTCCGCCTCGCCCTGCCCGCCCGCAAGGCGATCCGCGAGGCGGTGGAGGGGGAGCCGGCCCGCGTCGCCCGCATCGACGATCTGGTGGAGCGCGGGCGTCTGACCTCGGCCGAGGCGCAGGAACGCCTCGATGCGATCCTCGACCGCCGCATCGACGGGATGGAACGTCGCGGCCGCATCGACGCCGAACAGGCGGAGGCGCTGCGCGCGGCCGCCGACGACCTTCGCGACGCAGGCGACGCGATCGCCGACATGAACGGGTTCCGAAAGGCGGCGCTGGCCGGCGAGCGGTTCCGCCCCGACAGCCTCTACGACGACCTCTCCGCGCTTTGGTCGCGGAGCGAGGAGGGGCCGCTGCCGCGCTCGGTCCTGCCCAACGCCGTCGAAACGCCGCCGTTCGAGCCGCCTCGCATCGAACCCATCGATCCGCCCGAGCCCTTCGAGGTTCCGACGACATTTTCGCCCAGCTTTTTGTCGAGCGGGTTCGGCGCGCAATTCTCGTTCTGGATCCCGCCAGAACCCGCCACCGTCTTCTACGACCTTGCGGGAGAGGCCCCGACGCCGCCGGTCGCGCAGCCGTCGAGCGCGGGAACCCTGTTCCAGGCGTTCGCCCAACCGGCCGATCCGTTGATGGACCCGCCGGCGCCGGAGGAGGGGCTGCAATTCGAGGACGGCTCCTATGTCGCTTGGGCTGGCGGGCCGCCGCCCGAGGTGGCGTTCGAGGACGAGCGCATGATCGTGACCGTGAACGACCTGCACGATTACGACCGGCTCAACGCAAGGTCGACGGACGCGATCGAGATCATCGAAACCGCCCCGGAGGGCGGCGTGGAGGAGCCCGACCTGCTCCTCTAGCCCGCCGTCAGGTCCGCGCGATCCGCTCCTCGGACGGCCAGCCGGTTTCGAACACCGCGCGCAGGGTCAGCGCCCACAGGATCAGCGCGCCGCCCTGATGGGCGATGGCCCATTCCAGCGGCGCCGCATGCATCACCGTCGCCACGCCCAGCGCCGTCTGGCCGAGCATGCCGAGCGCCACCAGCCCGCTCCACAACCGCAGGCCCGAATGGCGGGCGTAGCGGCAGCGGATCGCCCAGGCGAGGCCCAGCAGCACGGCGAGATAGCCCAGAATGCGGTGGTTGAACTGCACCAGCGCCGGGTTCTCGAAGAAGTTGCTCCACATCGGCGTGTAGGCCAGCGCCTCCGACGGGATCCACTCGCCGCCCATCAGGGGCCAGTCGATGTAGCCGCGGCCGGCGTCTATGCCGGCCACGAGCGCGCCCATCAGGATCTGCGCGAAGAGGACGGCCAGCACGAGCTGTCCGAAGCGCCGCGGCCCCGGCAGGCGATGGCGGCGCGCCACCAGCAGGTCCGCCGGATCGCGGCCCAGCTGCCAGGCGTAGTGCAGCAGCAAACCCAGAATCACGAAGGCGAGGCCCAAATGCGTCGCCAGACGATAGCTCGCCACGTCCAGCATCGTCCCGGTGAGGCCGGAGCTGACCATCCACCAGCCGATGAAACCCTGCACGCCGCCCAGCGCCCCGGGCAGGACCAGCTTCCACGTCCAGCCCGGCGGGATCATGCGTCGCGCCAGAAACCAGGCGAAGCCGACCGCCCAGACCAGCCCGATGATCCGGCCGAACTGCCGATGGCCCCATTCCCACCAGTAGATGAACTGGAATTCGGCCAGGCTCATGCCGCGGTTCTGAAGCTGGTATTCGGGGATGGCACGGTACTTGTCGAACTCGACCTGCCAATCCTCGGCGCTCAGCGGCGGCATGGCGCCGGTCACCGGCTGCCATTCGGTGATCGACAGGCCGGAATCCGTCAGCCGCGTCAGGCCGCCGACGATGACCATGGCCGCCACCAGCGCGGCGAGCAGCAGCAGCCAGCCGGCGATGGCGCGGCGGGCGCGGCGTCGCTTGGCCTCCGCCTCGCCGGGACGGACGGCCCGGGCGCGCGGCGCGTCGGCGGAGACTTCTTCGAAGATGGCGCGGGGCTTGGACATGCCGTCGGCTTTCTCTCAGCGATCGTTCGTCTCGTCCCCGCACGTAACGCCTGCATGCGCCCGGCGCCAGCGCCCCGACCCGCGCGCGCCGTCGCAGCGGCCGACCGTCGCCCCCTCTCGCCCGCCAGGCGCCCCGCCGACGTGGCCCTCGATCCGCGTCCGGCGCAGGACCGCTCGCGCCCCGGCCTCAGCCCTTGCGCCTCGGGCCCTCCGCCAACGCCCGGATCACGCCGCGCATCGTGCGCACGTCCTGGTCCGTCAACGGCGCGCGGTTGAAGAGGTTGCGCAGGCTGGCCTTCATCGCCGGGGCCTTGCCCTCCGGATAGAAGAACGCCGCCGCCTCCAGCTCCTCCTCCAGATGCGCGATCATGCGCCCCACGTTTTCGCGCGTGGCGAGGCCGCCGCGGCCGGGCTCGAAGACTTCCGCTTCGACCTCGCCTGCGGCGCGCCGCCACTCGTAGGCGCAGAGCAGCACGCATTGCGCGAGGTTCAGCGACGGAAAGGCCGGGTTCACATCCACCGTCACCACGACGTTGGCCAGGATCACGTCTTCGTTTTCCAGCCCCGAACGCTCCGGCCCGAACAGCACCGCCACGCGCTCGCCTTCGCCGGCGCGGCGGGCGGCGTCGGCCATGGCGGCTTCGGGCGTCATCACGGTCTTGGTCAGGCCCCGCTCCCGCGCCGTGGTGGCGTAGACGAAGGTGCGGTCCGCCACCGCCTCGGCCGTCGTGTCGAAGATCCGCGCCTCGTCCAGCAATCGCCCGGCGCCCGAGGCCATGGCGACCGCCTTGGGGTTCGGCCAGCCGTCGCGCGGGCCGGTCACGCGCATGCGGTCGAGGCCGAAGTTCCACATGGCCCGCGCCGCCGCGCCGATGTTTTCGCCCATCTGGGGGCGCACCAGCACGAAGGCCAGCGCGCGGTCCATCGCATGGGCCGCAGGATCCGGCGTCCGGGGCTCGGTCATGGCTCGCTCCAAGGGCTCGGGCATGGCATCGTGCTTCGTTAGGCGGCAAGGCGCGCTCCGGCAACCCGGTCGCGCCCTGCATGGAGGAAAGCGCCATGACCCCCGATGCCCACGCGAAGGCCGCACTTACGGCCGCGGCGATGCGCGAGGCGACGGCGGGCCTGCCCGGCGTCGAGGAAAAGCGGATGTTCGGCGGCCTGTGCTGGATGCTGGGCGGCCACATGCTGTGCTGCGCCTGCGGGCCCAGGCAGGATGGCGCCGCCCTGTTCCGCGTCGGCAAGGCCGCCCAGGCCAAGGCGATGGCCCAGCCCGGCGCGGGTCCCATGACCATGACCGGGCGCGCCATGGGCGGCATGGTCCAGCTTTCGGCCGAGGACGCCGGAGATCCGGCGCTGCGCGCGCCGCTGATGGCCCTGGCCCTCGCCCACGCGCGGTCGCTGCCGCCGAAATAGGCGCGGATCGTCGCGACCTCCCAAAGTCCGGTTGCCCTTTGCGACCGCCGGCTGTATCCCGCTGCATACAGAATGCAGCCGCGCCCCGCGCCGGCCCTTCGCGCCCGCCAAGGAGAAGCCGAATGACCAAGATCAAGGTCGACAACCCCGTCGTCGAACTCGACGGCGACGAGATGACCCGCATCATCTGGGACTTCATCAAGAAGAAGCTGATCGAGCCGTATCTCGACGTCGACCTGCTCTACTACGATCTGGGCATCGAGGCGCGCGACGAGACCGACGACCAGATCACCGTCGATGCGGCGGAAAAGATCAAGGAGGTCGGCGTCGGCGTCAAATGCGCCACCATCACGCCGGACGAACAGCGCGTGGAGGAGTTCGGCCTCAAGCGCATGTACCGCTCCCCCAATGGCACGATCCGCAACATCCTCGGCGGCGTCATCTTCCGCGAGCCCATCATCTGCTCCAACGTGCCGCGCCTGGTGCCCGGCTGGACGGAGCCGATCGTCGTCGGCCGCCACGCCTTCGGCGATCAGTACCGCGCCACGGACTTCGTTTTCCCCGGCCCCGGCAAGCTGACCATCAAGTTCGTGGGCGAGGACGGCACGGTAGACGAGCGGGAAGTCTTTCAGGCCCCCGGCGGCGGCGTGACCATGGCGATGTACAACCTCGACCAGTCGATCATCGACTTCGCCCGCGCCTCCATGAACTACGGACTGGCGCGCAAATACCCAGTGTACCTGTCGACCAAGAACACCATCATGAAGGCCTATGACGGGCGCTTCAAAGACCTGTTCCAGAAGGTCTATGAGGAGGAGTTCGAGGACAAGTTCAAGGCCGCCGGCCTGACCTACGAGCATCGCCTGATCGACGACATGGTGGCCTGCGCCATGAAATGGTCCGGCGGCTATGTCTGGGCCTGCAAGAACTACGACGGCGACGTGCAGTCCGACACGGTCGCGCAGGGCTTCGGCTCGCTCGGCCTGATGACCTCCCAGCTGATGACGCCGGACGGCAAGATCGTGGAGGCGGAGGCCGCCCACGGCACCGTCACCCGTCACTACCGCCAGCATCAGGCGGGCAAGGAGACGTCGACCAACTCCATCGCCTCCATCTACGCCTGGACCGGCGGGCTGAAGCACCGCGCCAAGCTCGACGACAACGCCGCGCTCGCCAACTTCGCCGACACGCTGGAGAAGACGGTCGTTTCGACCGTGGAAAGCGGCGACATGACCAAGGACCTCGCCCTGCTCGTCGGGCCCGATCAGAAGTGGCTGACTACGATGGGCTTCCTCGAGAAGGTGGACGAGAACCTCGACAAGGCGCTGGGCGGCTGAGCCTCGCCCCTGCACAGCCCGAGGGCCGGCCCGCGCGCCGGCACTCGTCCCGTCCGACGGCGTCGTCCGCCCCCGCGCGCGCGCCCCTTCAAGTCGACGCCACGCCCAGCCGCAGCGGAGCCGTCCCATGGCCCTGACCGAGCCGCAGCCGCCCCGGCCCCTGGGCGCCGGCGCCGCCTTCATCGTCTATATCTGCTACCTCGTCGGGCTGGTGCTGCCGCTGGCGGCGATCGCCGGCCTCATCGTCGCCTATGCCAAGCGCGGCGAGGGGTCGGAGATGGCGGACAGCCATTTCCTGTTTCAGATCCGCACGTTCTGGATGGGCTTGCTGGTCACCGTCGTCGGCTGGCTGCTGACGCTGGTGCTGATCGGCTGGCTGGTGCTTCTGGTCTGGGCGATCTGGCTGCTGGCGCGCTGCATCACCGGCATGCTGCGCATCGGCGATCATGAGCCTGTGCGCGACCCGCTGGGCTGGGGCTTCGCCGCCTGATCCGCCGTCAGGGCGAAAGCCCGCGCGCCGCGAAAGCCTCTCGCAGGTCGTCGAGTTCCTCGCAGCCGTCCGGGCAGACGGCGCCCAGACGCGCCAGAAGATCGCGGGCCGCCGCGACGTCGCCCGCCTGCAGCTCCAGCTCGCCGAAGTATTCGAGGGCGCCTCGATGACCGGGATCGATGCGCAGGGCCCGCTGGTAATAGGTCCGCGACGCATCCAAATCGCCCAGCTTGCGGCTGGCGTAACCGAGCAGGTTGAGGATGTCGGCATCGCCGGGCGACGCGCCGTCGGCAGCCAACAGCTCGATCCGAGCGCCGGCGGCGTCGCCCGCCTCGATCCGCATCTTGAGCGCCGCCAGCGCCTCGCGATCCACCGTTTCGGGAAACGCCGCCCAGGCCGGGGCGATCAGGATCAGCCAGGCCAGCAGCGCGCGCATCGATCAAATCTCCTCCAGCAAACGCGCCGGGACCCAGCCTTCGCCCGCCGCGCCGGCGCACCAGCGCCACCCGTGCTGCACGGGAGAGGCCTGAACGATCTCGCCCACGGCGACGCTCAGCTCTCCGGTCTCGTAGGCGATGCGCGCACGGTCGTCCGCATCGCAGAGCCAATCGGGCAGCCAGCCCTCGCGCCCGTCCGCGGCCGCGGCCCAGCGCCATTCGCACCCGTCCCAGATGTCGATGCGGCCGGAGAAGCGCACGCGCTCTCCGGCCGCGACCTGGATCGGATCGGCATAGCTGCGCGTCCACGCCTCCGCCGCCCGCGCGGGGCGGCGGGGCAGGACGCGCGCGTCCTCAAGCTTCGATGACGTCATCCTCGCCGCCGCCGTCGCCCGCCGGCGGAGCGTCGAAGTCGAGGCCATGGGCGGCGCGGATCTTGTCCTCGATCTCCCATGCGATGTCCTCGTTCTCCTTGAGGAAGGTCTTGGCGTTCTCGCGCCCCTGCCCGATGCGCTGATCGGCATAGGAGAACCAGGAGCCGGACTTCTCCACCACCCCGGCCTTGACGCCGAGATCGATCAGCTCGCCCATCTTGGAGATGCCTTCGCCGTACATGATGTCGAATTCGACCTGCTTGAACGGCGGCGCGACCTTGTTCTTGACCACCTTCACGCGCGTGGCGTTGCCGACCACTTCGTCGCGGTCCTTCAGCGCGCCGATGCGGCGGATGTCGAGGCGGACGGACGAATAGAACTTCAGCGCGTTGCCGCCCGTGGTGGTCTCGGGCGAGCCGAACATCACGCCGATCTTCATGCGGATCTGGTTGATGAAGATGACCATGCACTTGGAGCGGGAGATGGAGCCCGTCAGCTTGCGCATCGCCTGGCTCATCAGCCGGGCCTGCACGCCGACATTGCTGTCGCCCATGTCGCCCTCAAGCTCCGACTTCGGCGTCAGCGCGGCGACCGAATCGACCACGACCACCGACACCGCGCCCGAGCGCACCAGCGTGTCCGTGATCTCCAGCGCCTGCTCGCCCGCGTCGGGCTGCGAGATCAGCAGTTCGTCCACGTCCACGCCCAGCTTGCGGGCGTAGGACGGGTCGAGCGCATGCTCGGCGTCGACGAAGGCGCAGATGCCGCCCTTTTTCTGCTCCTCGGCCAGCACATGCAGCGCCAGCGTGGTCTTGCCCGAGCTTTCGGGCCCGTAGATCTCGATGATCCGCCCCTTGGGCAGACCGCCGATGCCGAGGGCGATGTCGAGCCCCAGGGACCCGGTCGAAACGGCCTCGATATCCATCACCTGGCGATCGCCAAGCTTCATGATGGAACCCTTGCCGAAATTCCGCTCGATCTGCGCCAACGCGGAATCGAGCGCCTTCGCCTTGTCCATGCCGCCCCTGCCGTTGAGGTCGAAAACGTTCTGGCCCATTCGCCTGCCTCCAGTGTCCACCGGGCGCCGCGGGAATGTCCAGCGTTCGCCCTGTCATCTGCTCGTGTTCTTGTTTTGACCCAAGACCATTAACAGAGAACTTTAAGCGAACATAGTGAAATCTCGCGGCTTGCTCAGACCCTGCGCGGATCGGAGTTAACGACGGGTTACGACGCGCGACGAAGCCGCCGGGAAGACCAATGAACGATTGCCTCAGAACCGCCTCATCGTTTAACGATTCATGAAGGAGTCGGACCGCGGTCCCGTCACGCCTCTGCCACAGCGACCGTTCGGCAGGGCGCCGCCTGCCGGTCTTGATGGAGATGCGCGACATGCCTTTCTACTTCGGCACGAAGCACAACGACGTGATCATCCGGACGTCGGCCTACCTGACCGATACGATCTACGGCTATGGCGGCAAGGACGAAATTCGCGGCTACGCGACCAACCACAGCGTGATCTACGGCGGAAAATCCGGCGACAAGATCTATGCCCATTCCGGGGAAGGCAACGAACTTCACGGACAGGGCGGCAACGACTTCATCCGCGGCTGGAACGCCTCGGGCAAGAACGAGATCTTCGGCGGCCGCGGCGACGACGAGATCCACGCCGCCGGCCCGGAAAACGAAATCAAAGGCGGCGACGACCAGGACAAGATCCGCGTCAGCGGCAAGTCGAACAAGATCTGGGGCGGCGACAACGGCGACGACATCAAGACCGAGAAGGGCGAGAACAAGATCTGGGGCGGCCAGGGCTTCGACGACATCGAGGTCAACGGCGCATCGAACAAGGTCTACGGCGGAACCGAGAAGGACACGATCGACGCGTTCGGCGGTTCGAACACGGTCTGGGGCGGCGGCGGCAACGACAAGATCGAGAGCACCGGCCAGGAAAGCCGCGTCTACGGCGACGGCGGCGGCGACGAGATCGCGTCGAGCGGGCTGCTCAGCAAGGTCTGGGGCGGTTTCGGCAACGACGAGATCTCGTCCAGCGGGGAGACCAGCACCGTCTGGGGCGGCGACGGCGCCGATGAGATCAGTTCCACCGGCGGCTCCAACCTCGTCTACGGGGGCAAGAACGACGATACGATCGAAAGCCTCAGCGGGCAGGGCAAGATGTACGGCGGCGGCGGCGCGGACGACGTCGACGCCTTCGGCGGTTCCGCCAAGGTTTACGGCGGGGGCGGCGACGACGACCTGCGGGCGGTGGGCGCGGATGCGGTCGTCTACGGCGGAAACGGAGACGATCTGCTTCGCCTCGTCGGCCTGAACGGCAAAGGCTACGGCGACGACGATGACGACGAGATCCGCCTCATCGACCTGTCCGGGCAGGGATGGGGCGGCGAAGGCGACGACTTCATCAAGTTCATCGGCGGCGAAGGCCGCGCCAATGGCGGTCGGGGCGCCGACACGTTCGAAGCCCTCAGCCTCGACAACACCTTCTTCGGCAACGGCGGCGCCGACCAGATGAACCTGCTGGCCGACAGCAACGTGGCCTATGGCGGGTCAGGCGACGATTTCATCCTCGGCGGCGCCTTCAGCAACAACGTGGTGCATGGCGACGACGGCGACGACGTCATCAACATGGAGGCCGCGCAGGGCGGCGACAGCCTGTTCGGCGGCGACGGCGAGGACACGATCTCGTCGGGAATGGGCGAAGACAAGCTCTACGGCGGCGTCGGCGCCGACGTCATCTCGGCGCTGGGCGGGACCAACCTGCTGATCGGCGGACGCGGCTTCGACGTGATCACGGCGGTCGACGGCAGCAACGAGATCTACGGCGGCCGGGGCGACGACGTGATCAATCTGGGCCTGGGCGCCGACGTGGTCGGCTTCGATTCCGGCAGCGGCAGGGAGAGGATCACGCAGTTCGACGATCAGAACGACCTGCTGGACTTCACCGCGATCGACGGCGACTCGCCGGCGGGGCTGAGCTTCAGCGAAGTGGCTGGCGTCGGCACGAGGATCGAGGTCCGGGGCCACAGCGTCGAGGTGCTTCTGGTGCAGACTTTCAACCTGGATGAGACCAGCTACCTGGTCTGAGCCTTCGTCGCGGGGCGGGCGCCGCCCGCCTTGACGCGGCAGGGCGGGCGGCGCCGCAAACCGTCCGCGGACCTACTTGGTGCCGAACATCCGATCGCCGGCATCGCCGAGGCCGGGCAGGATGTAGCCCTTCTCGTTCAGTCGCTCGTCCAGCGCCGCGGTGACGATGCGCACGTCCGGATGCGCCTCCTTCATGCGCGCCACGCCTTCGGGCGCGGCCAGCAGGCACAAGAAACGGATGTCCTGCGCTCCGCGCTCCTTCAGCACGTCCACCGCCGCGGCCGAGGAGTTGCCCGTCGCCAGCATCGGGTCGACCACCAGAACCGGCCGATCCGCCAGCTCACCCGGCACCTTGCAATAGTACTGCACGGGCTTGAGCGTTTCGGGATCGCGGTAGAGCCCCACGAAGCCCACGCGCGCCGAGGGCACGAGCTCCAGGATCCCATCCATAAGTCCGTTGCCGGCCCGCAGGATGGAGATCAGGGCGATCTTCTTGCCCGCCAGCACTGGCGCTTCCATCTCCACCAGCGGCGTTTCGATGGCCCGAGAGGTCAGGGGCAGGTCCCGCATGGCCTCGAAGCCCAGCAGCAGGCTGATCTCGCGCAGCAGCTGGCGGAACGAGGCCGTGGAGGTGTCCTTTTCCCGCATCAGGGTCAGCTTGTGCTGCACCAGCGGGTGATCGACGACGGTCAGATGGCGGGGCAGGTCGGGGGTCTGGGTCATGGCGCGCGCTCCTCAGGCTCGCCCCTTCCTGCCCCCCGCGCGCCTCAGAGGAAAGAGGCGCCGTGCCGCCCGGGCGCGAGACCCAGATGCGCCGCCGCCGTCTCCGCCGCATCGGCGAAGCCGCGAAGACCGACGGGGCCCGCGCGCAGGCCCGGCCCCGCGCACAGCAGCGGCGTGCGTTCGCGCGTATGGTCCGTGCCCGGCCAGGTCGGATCGTTGCCATGGTCGGCGGTCAGGATCAGCAGATCGCCCTCGCGCAGCGCCGCGCGCATCGTCGGCACGCGCGCATCGAAGGTCTCCAGAGCCCGGGCATAGCCCGCCACATCTCGCCGATGGCCATAGAGCGAGTCGAACTCCACGAAATTGGCGAAGACGAAAGCGCCGTCGGGGGCCGAGCGCAGCGCCTCGATGGACAGGTCGATGAGCGCCGCGTCGTCCGGCCCCTTGCGCACCTCGCCCACGCCGCGGCCGGAAAAGATGTCGCCGATCTTGCCGATGCCGATCACGTCGCGGCCCGCCGCCGTCGCCCGGTCGCACAGGGTCGGCTCCGGCGGCGGCGTGGCGAAATCCTTGCGGTTCGCCGTGCGCTCGAACGCGCCGGACGCGCCCACGAAGGGCCGCGCGATGACCCGGCCCACGCGCAGCCCCATCTCGTCCAGCGCCTCGCGCGCCGCGGCGCAAAGCGCGTGCAGCCGCGCTAGACCGAAGGCCTCCTCATGCGCCGCGATCTGCAGGACGGAATCCGCGCTGGTGTAGACGATGGGCTTGCCGCTCGCGACGCTCTCGCCGCCCAGCGCCTCGATGATCGCGGTGCCCGAGGCGTGGCGGTCGCCCAGAACGCCGGGCAGCGCGCCGGCCTCGATCAGCCGCGCGATCAGCGCCGCGGGAAAGGTCGGCTCCTCGGGCGGGAAGTAATGCCAATCCTCGCTCAGCGGCACGCCCGCCAACTCCCAATGCCCGGTGATGGTGTCCTTGCCGGCCGACGCCTCCTGCGCGGCGCCCCACACGGCGCCGGGCGCGGCCGCGTCCAGCCCCGGCGGGCGGCGGCCGGAGGCGAGGGCGCAGGCCTCGCCGAGACCCATCGCGCTCAGATGCGGCAGCGCCAGCGGTCCGGCGCGCCCCGCATCGGCCTCGCCGGCGGCGCAACGCTCCGCGATATGGCCGACCGTATCGGCGCCCTCGTCGCCGAAGGCCGCCGCATCGGGCGCGCCGCCGATGCCGACGCTGTCGAGCACGAACAGAAAGGCGCGCGCCATCAGACGTCTTGGGGGCCGAGCCGGCGGATCACCGGCTCGCCCTCGTCCGGCGCGCCCTCGCCCACCGTGTAGGCGGCGCGCAGCCGTTCCGCCGCCGCCTCGGCGGCGTCGCGGTCGCGGGCGTGGATGCGGGCCAGGGGAAAGTCGCCGTCGACGAGCGCGCCGATCCCGGCGCAATGGGTCAGGCCCACCGCGGGGTCGACGGGATCCTCCGGTCGGGTCCGCCCGCCGCCCAGCGCCACCACGGCGTTGCCCACGGCGCGCCCGTCGATGCCCTGCACCACGCCCTCGGCCGGCGGCGGCACGTCCAGCAGCACGGGCGCCGCGTCGAGGTGATCGCCATGCTTCTCCACGAAATCCGCCGGACCGCCCAGCGCGGCGACCATGGCGCCGAAGCGCTCCGCCGCGCGCCCGTCCTCCAAGGCCGAGACCATCAGGGCGCGCCCCGCCTCGGGCGACGCAGCGGCGCCGCACAGCGCCAGCAGCTCCCCGCCCAGCGCGACCGTTACGTCCCAAAGGCGGCCGTCGACCTCCTCGCCCGTCAGGAACCGCACCGCGTTCGCGACCTCCAGCGCGTTGCCGCAGGCGCTCGCCAGGGGTTCGTTCATATCCGTGACGAGGGCGGAGGTGCGGCAGCCCGCCCCGTTCGCCACCGCCACCAGGCTGCGCGCCAGCGCGTCGGCATCCCCGGGCGTCGCCATGAACGCGCCCGTGCCGACCTTCACGTCCAGGACCAGCGCCTCCAGCCCCGCGGCCAGCTTCTTGGACAGGATCGAGGCGGTGATCAGATCCACGCTCTCCACCGTCCCGGTCACGTCGCGGATGCCGTAGAACCGCTTGTCGGCCGGCGCGATCTCCGCCGTCTGGCCGATGATGGCGCAGCCCACCTCGCGCGTGACTTGGGCGAGCGCGTCCGGCCCCGGCGCGACGTCGTAGCCCGGGATCGTGCCGAGCTTGTCCAGCGTGCCGCCCGTATGCCCCAGCCCGCGGCCGGAGATCATGGGCACGTAGACCCCGCAGGCGGCCAGCGCCGGCGCCAACATCAGCGAAACGTTGTCCCCCACCCCGCCGGTGGAATGCTTGTCGACCACCGGCCCGGGCAGGTCCCAGCGCAGCACCTCGCCCGAATCCCGCATCGCCTCGGTCAGCGCGACGCGTTCGGGCACCTCCATGCCCTGAAAGCAGACGGCCATGGCCAGCGCCGCCACCTGCGCGTCGGTCACCCCGTCGCGGGTCAGCCCGTCGACGAAGACGTCGATTTCCGCTCGGTTCAGCGTCTCGCCGCGCCGCTTCTTGAGGATGATCTCCTGCGGCAGCATCAGTAGGCCGCATCCGACGAGGCGGCTTCGGACCCTTCGATCTCGGCCAGCAGGGCGTCCAGCAGGCCCGAGGCGCCGAAGCGGAACGTGGCCGGGCCGGCCCAGCCCTCGCCCATGATCTCGTCCGCCAGGCCCAGATAGGCCGCCGCATCCTCGGCCGTGCGGATGCCGCCCGCGGCCTTGAACCCGACCGTGCGGCCGGAGGCCTTGATGGCCGTCAACAGGGTCTCCGCCGCGCGCAGGGTGGCGTTGACCGGAACCTTGCCGGTGGAGGTCTTGAGGAAATCCGCCCCGCCCTCCAGCGCCAGTTCCGCGGCCCGGCGAGAGACGTCCTCGGTCTCCAGCATCCCGGTTTCCAGGATCGCCTTCACCGGGGCGAGGCCGGCGGCGCGCTTCACCCGCTCCACCCGGCTGATGACGGCGGCGTCGTTCCCTTCCATCAACGCGCGATAGGGGATCACCACGTCGATCTCGTCGGCGCCGGCGCGGATCGCGGCCTCCGTCTCGTCGATCGCCTCCTCGTCCGTCGCATCGCCGGAGGGAAAGGCGACCACGGTCGCGATCTTCACGTCCGGCGACGCCGCCGCGCGCGCCAGGGTCACGAAACGCGGCCAGACGCACAGCGCGGCGACCGTGCCGTGCCGCGTCGTCCCGCGGGCGGCCAGCCCGTGCACGTCGTCCTCGGTGCAGTCGTCGTTCAGGTTCGTCAGATCGAGGCAGCCGAGCGCACGCCTCGCCGTCTCGATCAGGTCCGCGTCGCTCATGCGAAGCCTCCCACATAGGCGCGGATCAGCGCGCGGAACCGCGCCTGCGCCTTGGCCGCCTCGGTCTTGGTTTCCGTGTGGCTCAGGCCGGCGCCGGTCATGCCCGCGCCGTAGTTGGTGATGACCGACACGGCGGCGACCCGCAGGCCGAGGAACCGCGCGATGATCGTCTCGGGCACCGTGGACATGCCCACGGCGTCCGCGCCCAGCACGCGCGCCGCCCGGATCTCCGCCGGCGTCTCGAAGCTGGGGCCGGAAAACCAGGCGTAGACGCCTTCGTGCAGCGCCGCGTCCAGCGCCGTCAGGCGCGC
>JBCBYE010000677.1:0-2470 GCA_039816075.1 Pseudomonadota bacterium
ACCCCTCCCAGCTGGGGGCTGGATCTCCGTAGACGCGAAGCCGCGCCACGCCGCCGTCCGGGAAAATGTTCAGCCGCACCCAGTTGTAGAGGCCTTGCGTGCGCGCCTCGAGAAAGTGGTGGGCGGACGGGTCGAGCGAGGTCGACGGCACGATCTCCGTCCAGGCCGTGCGCTCGGTCGGCTCCTTTTCGGAGTAGACCGCCCAGACCGAGGCTGCGCGGGGATAGTTTCCGGTGAAATGCGAGGTGTCGATGTCGACCCCGGCGATGGAGCCCTTGCCGCCGAGCCGGACCACGCACCAGTCATGCCCGCTGTCGCGCCGGCGCCGGCTTTCCCAGCCGTCCATCCATTTGCCGTTTTCGTCGAAGACGCCGGGGCGGAAGACGGGCGGAGCGTCCTGGATCAGGCGCGACTTGTCGGCGAAGAAGTCGTTGGAGCAATGCGTCGCCTCCGCGCCCAGGCGCGGCGAGGCGAGATTGATGCGCGAGGCGGCCCAGGCAGGCAGCGCGGCGGGTTCGGCGACGATCTCGTGGCGCATGGGGGTCCTTGCTGGGGCTGTCTCGCGACGCAGCATCGGCGCTGCGCCGCCGGTCGGCAAGGGGGCGCGGGCGCTGCGCCGCCGCGCGACGGCGGGCGTGCCTGGGCGATGTCGGACGGGAAAGTGGCGCACCCGAAAGGATTCGAACCTTTGGCCTCTGCCTTCGGAGGGCAGCGCTCTATCCAGCTGAGCTACGGGTGCCTTGCGCGCAGGCTATAGCCAAACGGGCCGGCGCGCGCAATCTCACGCTTGCGGGCGGCCGGCCTTCTCGGCGACGCCCGAGACGCCCTCGCGGCGGGCCAGCTCCGCCATGACGTCGGCCAGGGGAATGTCGCGCGCCGCCAGAAGCACCAGAAGGTGATAGAGCGCGTCGGCGGCCTCGGAGGCGAGGGCGTCGTCGTCCTGCGCGGCGCCGGCGATCACCGTCTCCACCGCTTCCTCGCCGAACTTCTGCGCGCATTTCGTCGGACCCTGGGCAAGCATGCGCGCGGTGTGCGAAGCATCGGGATCGGCGCCCCGGCGCGCGGCAATCACCGCCTCCAGCCGCGCGAGCACGTCGAGGTCGGCCGGCCGCGTCATGGGCGCACCGGGACGCCGGCGGCGGCGAGCGCGGCCTTGGCCTCGGCGATGGTGTGGTCGCCGAAATGGAAGATCGAGGCGGCCAGCACCGCCGAAGCGCCGCCCTCCAGCACGCCCGGCGCCAGATGCTCCAGCGCGCCGACGCCGCCCGAGGCGATCACCGGGATGCCCACCGCGTCCGACACGGCGCGGGTCAGGGGCAGGTTGTAGCCGTCGCGCGTGCCGTCCCGATCCATGGAGGTCAGCAGGATCTCCCCGGCGCCGCGGCGTTCCATCCGCGCGGCGAATTCGACGGCGTCGATGCCCGTGGAGGTGCGGCCGCCATGGGTGAAGATCTCCCACCGGCCCGGCGCGACGGATTTGGCGTCGACGGCGACGACGATGCACTGGGCGCCGAACTTCTCGGCCGCGGCGGCCACCACGTCCGGGTCGCGCACGGCAGCCGTGTTGAAGCTGACCTTGTCGGCCCCCGCGAGCAGCAGCGCGCGCACGTCCTCGACCGACCGGACGCCGCCCCCCACGGTGAGCGGCATGAAGCAGCGCTCCGCCGTGCGATGCACGATGTCGAGCAGGGTGCCGCGGCCCTCATGACTGGCGGCGATGTCCAGAAAGCACAGCTCGTCGGCGCCGGCGGCGTCATAGGCCTGCGCCGCCTCCACCGGATCGCCGGCGTCGCGCAGGCCGACGAAATTCACGCCTTTGACGACGCGGCCGTCCTTCACGTCGAGGCAGGGGATGACGCGTGTCTTGAGCATGTCGGACTTGGTAGCGCCGCCCTGCGCCCTTGGCGAGAGGCGGGATGGCCTGGGCGCCCCGAGCCCGCCCCTGCGGGGCGGACCGGCCCGCCCGCCATCCACGCCTTCGGGGCTCGGCGCGCGGCGGCGAGCCGTCGGCGCGCGGCAGTCGGCGCCTTGTCATGGGCCGCCTCGATCGGCGTGGGCAGGTCGTGGGCGTCCGCTGCGGCGGGCGACAGGATCGCCGCCCAGCCCAACCAGGCGTAGACCGGATGCGGCGTCAGAAAGAACGCCCGCTCGCCCCAGGTCGTCGCCCGAACGACGTCGGGCAGGGCCGCCAGGCGCGTCTCGATCGCCTCGCGGACCGCTTCGCTCATCCCGCCAACAGCGCCGCGGCCTCGGCCGGGTCGAGGCGTCCGTCGTAAAGCGCGCGGCCCGAGATGACGCCGTTCAGCGGCGCGCCGGAGGCCTTGAGCGCCCGCAGATCCTCCAGCGACGACACGCCGCCGGAGGCGATCACGGGAAGCGAGACGGCGCGGGCCAGCGCCGCCGTCGCCGCCACGTTCGGCCCCTGCATCGCGCCGTCGCGATCGATGTCGGTGAAGACCACCGCGGCGAC
>JBCBYE010000114.1:0-9313 GCA_039816075.1 Pseudomonadota bacterium
CCGCGCCTCGGCGATCCAGCCCTGCACCGTGTCGCGCTCGATCACCGCGCGCCCGAAGGTCGTCCGCTCCCGCGCCCGGTGCAGGGCTGGATCGCCGAGGCGCGGATCGAGATCGAGCAGACGCGCCTTCTGATCCAGCGCGCCGCCTGGCGGCTGGACCGCGAGGGCGCGCGCGGCGCTTGGCGGGACGTGTCGCTGATCAAGGTGGCGACGCCGCGGATGCTGCAGACCATCGCCGACCGGGCCATTCAGGTCTTCGGCGCGATGGGCGGGACGGACGACGTGCTGCTGCACCACGCCTTCGCCTACGCCCGCTGGTTCCGGCTCGGCGACGGCCCGGACGAGGTGCATCTGCGTCAGATCTTCCGCACCGAGCCGGCGCCCGAGTGGAGCGTCGCGGACTGCCCCTACATCGCGCCGCCCGATCCCCCACGCCCGGCCGAGGCCGCGGAATGACCCAAGAGCGGATCGGGACCATCGAGCGCGCGGCGCAGTGGATCGTGGGGGCCGTCGCCGCCGCGATCGCGGCGCAGGCGGTCTGGGTGTCCTGGTTCGGCGTCTACGACATCACCTTCGGCCGCTCGCTGCTGCTCTGCGGCGCGGTGATCGTGGCGTTGCTGTCGCGCCCGGCGGCGCTGGACGCCGAGGGCGCGCCGCGCGCCGGGGCCCTTTTCGCGCTGCTCTGGGCGGTCGATCTGGCGCTCGCCGGCCTCTCCATCGCAGCCACGGTTCGGTTCATCGAGGTCTCCCGCCTGATGGAGGAGACGCTCTACATCTTCTCCGACCTCGACATCCTTCTGGCCTGCGGCGGGGTGCTGTCGCTGCTGGAGGCGACGCGGCGCCTCTTCGGCTGGCCCATCGTGATCATCACGATCCTGGTGCTGCTCTACGCCTTCTTCGGGCCCTCGCTGCCGGGCATCTTCAACCATCGCGGCTTCGACCTCAGCCGCGCGATGGACACGATCTGGTACGGATTTCAGGGCGTTTTCGGCCTGCCGCTGGGCGTGGTGATCCGCGTGGTGCTGATCTTCGTCGTCTTCGGCATCGTGCTGGAGGCGACGGGCGCGTCGAACGCGCTGATCCGCATCTCGGTCGCGCTGACCGGCGGCACGCGGGGCGGGCCGGCGCATTCGGCGGTGGTGGCGAGCGCCATGTTCGGCTCCATGTCCGGCAGCGTGACGGCGAACGTGGTCGGCTCGGGCACTTTCACCATCCCGATGATCAAGCGGCGCGGCTTCTCCGCCCCGATGGCGGGGGGGATCGAGGCGGCGGCCTCCACCGGCGGGCAGATCGTGCCGCCGGTGATGGGGGCCGCGGCCTTCCTGATGGCGGACCTGACCGGCGTCGGCTACGGCACGGTGGCGGTCGCGGCGATCCTGCCGGCGTTGTTCTACTACGGCGCCCTCTTCGCCGCGATCTCGGTCTATGCCGAGGCGCGGGGCATCGCGCCGATCCCCCGGGCCGAGCGGGTGACGCTGACCCGCGCCGACTACCTCGCGAGCCTGCTGTTCGTCATGCCGATCCTCGCCATCGTGGCCACGCTGGTGATCGGCTGGTCGCCCGCGCTCGCCGGCTTCGCGGCCACCGTCACGGCCGTCGTCATGGGCCTCTTCCGGCCGGAGAACCGCCGCCTCGCCGTGATCTGGGAGGTGCTGGTCAAGGCGGGCCGCGCCGGGGCCTCGATCCTGGTGGCGGTCGGTTGCATCGGCGTGATCCTAGGGGTCTTCAACCTCACGGGCCTCGGGCTGACCTTCGCCTCGGCGGTGTCGGACTATGCCGAGGAGTCCCTGGCGATGGCGCTGCTGCTGACCGCCTTCGCCTGCCTGGTGCTGGGCATGGGGATGCCGACGCTGCCGGCCTATCTGATCATCGTGCTGGTGCTGGGCCCGGTGATGACCAAGCTGGGCGCGGACCTGATCGCCACGCACATGTTCGTCTTCTACTTCGGCGTGCTCTCGGCCATCACGCCGCCCGTGGCCATCGGCGCCTTCGCCGCGGCGCCCATCGCCGGCGCCAACCCCATGGCCACCGCCATGACCGCGCTGCGGCTGGCCGTGGTGGGCTTCATCATCCCCTTCATCTTCGTCTACGAACCCTCGCTGCTGCTGATCGGCGACGTCGATCCGCTGACGCTCGGGCGGGTCTGCCTGTCGCTGGCTCTGGCCATCTGGATGCTGAACACCGGTCTCGCCGGCGTCGGCGGCGGCCGCCTGGGCTGGCCGGAGCGGGCCGTGCGGCTGGCCCTCGCCGCTGGCCTCCTGCTGCCCGTCCCCGCTCTCAACCTCGTCGCCATCCCCGCCGCGCTCGCCGTGCTCGGCCTCCATGCCGTCGTCGTCCGCAGGCGCGGGCGCGAGGGCGATCTCAACCACTCGCCATGAGGAGACGACAACCCATGACCCTGCCCCCCCTCGGACGGCTCGCCGCCGCCGCCTTCGCCGGAGCGCTGTCGCTCGCCGGCGCCGCCGCCCAGGCGCAGAACCTTCAGATGGCCTCGCTCGGCCCAGCCTCGCCGACCACCGTGCTTTCCATCGCGGTCAGCGAGATCCTCAAGGACGAGCTGGACGTCCGCGTACAGCTGGCCACCGGCTCGCCGGCGACGCGGCAGGCGGTGGACGCGGCGAACCAGCGGCTCGACCTCTTCACCACGGCGGTGTCGATCAATCACTACATGAAAAACCGCCTTCGCATGTACAAGGACATGGAGGCGGCGCCCGAGCTCTTCGGCGAGCTTCGCGCGATCATGAACTATCCGCTGGGCGCGTATCACGTCCTCGTCTGGGCGGATTCGGGCATCGAGAGCTTCGGCGACATCGCCGGCAAGACCGTGTTCACCGGCCCGCCCGCGGGCGCGGCGCGCACGGTCGGGCGCCTGCTGCTCGAAGGATCGGGCGGGCTGACGCCGGGCGAGGACTACACCGAGGTCAACCTCGACTGGTCGTCGGCCGAGCAGGCCTTCCAGGATCGGCAGGTCGACGTCTACGTCGTCCCCGTCTCCATCCCCAGCGCGCAGATCGAACAGATCAACGCCACCGGCGAGTTCCGCGTTCTGGGCGTGCCCGACGACGCGCTCGGCTCCGAGGCGATCAAGACCGTGACCGGCATCCCCGGCCGCGGCTTCGCCATGCTGGAGCCCGGGACCTACTCCAACCTTGTCGGAGAGGCGCCCTCGCGGCTTCTGGAGAGCATGGTCGGCCTCGGGGCGACCCGGTTCATGGACGAGCAGACGGCCTACGACATCACCAAGGCGATCTTCGAGAACACCGACGATCTGGTCGCCGCGGCCGCGTGGATGAGCGTGGTGACGCCGCAGAACGCGCTGTCGCAGATGAACATGCCGCTGCATGCCGGCGCGCTGCGCTACTACCGGGAGGTCGGCGTCGAGGTGCCCGAGGACCTCATCCCGCCCGAGGCGCAGTGACCCCCCTGCCGGGACCGGTCCGCCGGTCCCGGCCCCCTTTCCCGACCGTCCGAGGCGCGACGTGATGAGCAAGCCCCCCAACTTCATCCTCTTCATCGTCGACCAGATGCGCCTCGACCATCTCGGCTGCTACGGCAACGGCGTGGTCCGCACGGCGGCCATCGACGCGCTCGCCGCGCGGGGCACGCGGTTCACCCGGTTCTACGTGACCAACCCGGCCTGCATGCCCAACCGCGCCGCGCTGATGACCGGGCGCACGTCCTCGGTGAACGGCGTCCGCTCCAACGGCATCCCGCTGTCGCTTCAGGCGACCACCTTCGTCGACCTTCTGCGCGCGCAGGGCTGGCAGACCGCGGCGGTGGGCAAGATCCATCTTCAGAACATGACCAGCTGGGGGCCGGTCGGCCGCGCCCTCGACCATGGCGGCCTGCGCCCGCCGCCTGATGCCCTCCGCGAGGCGTCCCACGACATCCGCACCGGCCCGCTTTACGAGCAGGAGACGGCGGCCGCCTGGAAGGACCCCGACCACGATCTGAAGCTGCCCTATTACGGCTTCGAGCATGTGGACCTGACCGCCATGCACTCCGACATGGTGCACGGCCACTACAGCCGCTGGCTGGAGGCGAAGCATCCCGGCTCCGCCGCGCTGCTGGGGCCGGAAAACGCGCTGCCCTTCGACGGCATCTCCGACTTCCAGGCCTGGCGCACGCGGGTGCCCGAAGAGCTCTATTCCACCGCCTACATCCGCGACCACGCCGAGGCGTTCCTGCACCGCCGCGCGGGGGGCGAGGACCATCGGCCGTTCTTCCTGCAATGCTCCTTCAACGACCCGCACCATCCGTTCACGCCGCCGGGGCGCTACTTCGACATGTACGACCCGGCGGATATCGAGCTTCCGCCCAGCTTCCACGCCAAGGGCAACGAGATCCCCGACCCGGTGCGCGTGCTGCGCGACGCCCGCGACAGCGGGGCGCAGAACCGGGAAAGCTGGGTCGCCCAGGCCGTGAACGAGGCGGACGTGCGCCAGGCCATCGCCCTCACCTACGGCGCCGTCACCATGATCGACGACGCCATCGCCCGCGTGATGCAGGTGCTGGAGGAGACCGCGCAGGACCGCGACACCGTGGTCATGTTCACCTCCGACCACGGCGACTTCATGGGCGATCACCAGCTGATCCTGAAGGGGCCGATGCATTACGACGGTCTCGTCCGCGTGCCCTTCATCTATGTCGACCCGATGCAGGAGGCGCAGGAGGCGCGGTCCGCGACCCTCTCCTCCACCATCGACATCGCGGCGACGGTGCTCGATCGCGCCGGCCTCGCGCCGTTCAACGGCCTGCAGGGCCAGTCCCTGACCGGCCACGCCGCCGGCACGGCCGAGGACCGCACGCAGGTGCTGGTCGAGGAGGACAACCAGCGCGCCTTCCTCGGCTTCGACGAACCCGTGCGCCTACGCAGCCTGATCACCGACCGCCACCGCCTCTCGGTCTATCGCGGCGCCGCCTGGGGCGAGCTCTACGATCTGCAGGAGGATCCGCTGGAGGTCCGCAACCTGTGGAACGATCCCGGGCACGCGGCCCTGAGGGCGGAGCTGACCGAGCGGCTGCTGCAGCAGGCGCTGCGGCTGCAGGACACCAGCCCGATGGCGACCGGGCAGGCCTGAGCCATGGCGGCGACGCGGGACCCCGCGCTTCTCACCGTCTTCCACCGCGCGGACGACCCGTGGAGCTTTCTGCTCTGCCAGGCCCTGCCGCGGCTAGTCGAGATCTACGACGTCCGCCTGCGCTTCGTGACCGTGCCGGTCGCCGGGCCCGACTTCTCGCCCCGCCCGGCGATGACCCTCGCCCATGCGATGCGCGACGCCGCCGATCTCGCCGGGCGGCTGGAGCTGTCCTTCCCTGAGCGAGCGACGGCGCCCGACCCCGAAGACGCCGCGCGCATGCAGCGCCTCCTGCTCGCGCGACGGGACGCCGCCAGCTATCTCGACGCGGCGCTGGCGGCGGGCGAGGCCCTGTTCGGCGGCCCCCGCGCGAAGGCCGACCGGCTGGCCAAGGAAGTCGCCCTGCCGGCGCCCGAGGAGGCCGAGGCGGCCCTGCAGCGGAACCTCGAGGCGCAGATCGCCGCCGGACACTACCTTTCGGCCATGATCCGGTTCGAGGACGACTGGTACTGGGGCGTGGATCGCCTGCCCCAACTCGAAACGGTCCTGATCAACCGCGGCTTCCGGCGCGGCGCCGGCGTGCCGGGCGCGGTCCGCCGCCGCCCCGCGCCGCGGCTGCCGGACGCGGGCCTTGCAGGGGACGACGCGCCCACGCTGCGCTTCTACTGCTCCTTCCGCAGCCCCTATTCCTACCTCGCCGCGGAGCGGACCTTCGCGCTCGGCCGCCGCTGGCGCGTCCGCGTCGAACCGCGCCTCATCATCCCCATGAAGATGGCCGGCTTCGCGGTGCCCAAGATCAAGGCGGATTACTTCCGCATGGATTGCGCGCGCGAGGGGCTGCGCCTCGGCGTCCCTTTCGGTCATTTCACCGACCCCTTCGGCGACGGCCTGCTGCGCGCCATGTCGCTGGTTCCCATGGCGCGCGAGGCCGACCTTCTGGAGCCCTTCATCCTCGCCGCCATGCGCGGCGTCTGGGCGGAGGGGCGGGACCTGGCCGACGATGCGGACCTCGCCGCCGTCGCCGCGGCGGCGGGCCTCGACCCGGCGTCGGCCGCGGCGGCGGCGGACCCGGGCGCCGATCTCTCCTGGGCCGACGCCCATCGCCAGGAGCTCGCCGCCCTCGGCCAGTACGCCGCGCCGACCTTCGCGCTGGGCCGCTACGCGACCTGGGGCCAGGACCGGCTGTGGATGCTGGAACAGGTGCTCGACGCCCAGGCGGTCCGACGATGAGCGTCGCGGAGATCGCCGACGATGCGACCGCCCCCGCCGCGGTCGCCGCCGTCTACACCGACATCCGCGCCGTCACCGGCGCCGCGGTCGTCAACCTCGTCTGGCGCCGGCTCGCCGCCGAGGACGCCGCGACGCTGGAGCGGGTGTGGGCGCGCCTGCGCGGCCCCTACGCCAGCGGTCGCCTCGACGACCTCGCCGCGCCGCTGACCCCGCCCATGCCCAAGATCGCCCTTCGCCCGCACCTGCTCGCCTCCCCCGAGACGCCCCGTGCGGTCGTCGCCGCCTACGACGCCAACAACCGCCGCAACCTGACGGCCTTTTCGGCCCTGCTCGGCCGCGGCGCCGAGTCGGCGCCCCCCGCCCGCTTCACCTTGCCGGCGGAGGCGGCCTCGGCCCCCGTTCCCACCCTGCCGCCCCTTGCCGATCTGCCCGCCAATCTCCACGCCCGGCTCCACCGCCTCGACCGCTTCGCCAACGCCGACGGCGTCGGTCCGCTCGCCAGCCTCTACCGGCACCTCGCGCCTTGGCCTGCGCTGCTCGAGGCCGCGGAGGAGGCCCTCGCCCCGCTCCACGCCTCCGGCGTTCTCGCGCAGCTGCGCGACGAGACCCTGCGGCGCGCCCGGGCCGCCGCGGCGCAGCTGCCGGACCTCGCCCTCCCGCCGGCCGACCGCGCCGTGGTGGAGGCCGTCGCCGGCGTTCTGGTTGATCGCACCATCCCCCGCATGATCCCCATCGGGCGCCTGATCGGCGCGCTGATCGGGCTGCACATCCGCGAAGGGGCGTTCTCGTGATGGCCATCGCCGGACCCGAAGCCACGCGCCCACGCCGGCGAGCCGCACCAAGCGCCGACGAGGCAGACGCCCAAGCGCGGATCGACGTCGAAGCGCTCGCCCGGTTCGGCACAGGAGACCGATGATGACGACGCCCGACACGTCCGGCTTCGACGCGCTGCTCAACCCGCGCAGCATCGCGGTCATCGGCGCGTCCGAGGCGCCGGGCAAGCTCGGCGGCGCGCCGATCCGCATGATGATCTCCAACGGCTATGCGGGCCGGCTGCTGCCGGTGAACCCGCGGGCGGAGACGATCCTGGGCCTGCAGGCCCACCCCTCGCTCTCCGCCATCGAGGGAGAGATCGACCTCGCCGTCATCTCCATCCCCGCCGCCCAAGCCACGGCGGCGGTGCAGGACTGCGCCGCGCGCGGGGTGCGCAGCGCGGTTGTCTTCTCCTCCGGCTTCGCGGAGATGGGCGAGGCCGGGCGCGCGGAGCAGGCGCGCATGGCGCAGATCGCGCGCGCCGCGGGCATGCGCCTTCTGGGACCCAACACGCTGGGCGCGGTCAACGTCACGGCCGGCGCCATCGCCTCCTTCTGCCCGTTCTTCGACCCGCCCATGGCCCCGGGCGGATCGGTCGGCCTCGTCAGCCAGTCGGGCGCCTTCGGCGGCTACGTCGCCAACCTCGCGGCCGAGGCGGGCCTTTCGTTCTCCTCCTGGATCACCACGGGCAACGAGGCGGACATCGACCTCGCCGACGCCATCGCCTACCAGGCCGCCGATCCGGCGACGCGCGTCATCCTGGCCTACATGGAAGGCGTACGCGACGGCGCCAAGCTGATCGCAGCGCTGGAGGCGGCGCGGGAAAGCGCCACCCCGGTCATTGTGCTGAAGGTCGGGCGCACCGAGGTCGGCGCCGCGGCGGCGGCCTCCCACACCGGATCGCTCGCCGGGGCCGACCGGGTCTACGACGCGGTCCTGCGCCAGTGCGGCGCCTGGCGGGCGCGCGACGTGGGCGAGTGGTTCGACCTCGGTTACGCCTTCGCCTGCGGCAAGCCGCCGCCGTCGCCGGAGACGCTGGTGGTCACCGTCTCGGGCGGGGTCGGCGTGATGATGGCGGACGAGGGCGTGGCCGGCGGGCTGACCCTGCCGGAGCTGTCGGCGGGGGCGCAGGAGACGATCCAGGGCATCCTGCCCTATGCCGGCACGCGCAACCCGCTGGACATCACCGGCACGGTGGTCGCGGACCTGTCGCTGTACGCGCGGATGGCGAGCGCCGCGCTCGACGACCGCCCTTTCGGGGCCATCGCGGTCTTCAACGCCGGCGCCGCATTGAGCGAGGCGCGCGGCATGGCGCTGCTGGAGACCTGGCAGGCGGCCCGCGCGCGCTTTCCCGATGCCTACATCGCCATCGCCGGCGTGCTGCACCCCAAGGTGCGCGCCGCGGCGGAGGCGAGCGGCATCCTCAACTTCCGCGAACCGGACGTGGCCCTGCGCATCGCGGCCGCCATGCGCTGGATCGTGGCCGCGCAGGCCGATCGGCCGGCGCCTGCGGCGCCTCTGGATCTGCAGCTCCCCGACCGGACCGGGACCTGGGACGAGATCGCCTCGCTGCGGCTGTTGGCGCAGGCGGGTCTGCCCGCCTCGCCCCAGACGCTCGCCCGCACGGCGCAGGAGGCCGCGGCGGCCGCCGGCCGGTTCGACGGCGCCGCGGTGCTGAAGGTCGTCTCCGCCGACATCCCCCACAAGTCCGACGTGGGCGGCGTGGCGCTCGACCTGCGCGGCGCCAAGGCGGTGGAGGACGCCTTCGACCGCATCCTCGCCAGCGCCCGCGCCGCCCGGCCGGAGGCACGCATCGACGGCTGCCTCGTCGCGCCCATGGCGCCCGGCGACGGGGTGGAGACCATCCTCGGCGTGGTCCGCGACCCGGCCTTCGGCCCGGTGGTCATGTTCGGCCTCGGCGGCGTGCTGGTCGAGGCGCTGGAGGACGTCGCATTCCGCCCCGCGCCCTTCGGCCCCGACGTCGCGCGCGCCATGATCGATGAGATCGCCGGCCGCGCCATCCTCTCCGGCCTCCGCGGCCGCCCGCCCGCGGACGTCGAGGCGCTGGCCGAGGCCCTGTCGCGCCTGTCGCGCCTCGCCGCGGGGCTCGGCCCGCGGCTCATCGGCCTCGACGTGAACCCGTTCCTTGTCCGTCCCGAGGGCGCGCTGGCGCTCGACGCCATGGTGATCAC
>JBCBYE010000283.1:0-6000 GCA_039816075.1 Pseudomonadota bacterium
CCTAGATTTCCCGTTGGAAGTGGGGTGGGCCGTCCAACCCCTGTTTGCCGAGATGGTCGGCCCGGTGATGGTCCACGCCATGCAGGACCGTTTTGTCGCCGGGGACTACGCCGCGCTGGTCGCCCATTCGGACAGCGACATCAAGAGCTTCGGCGATCTGAAGGCGGCCTACGACGCCAACCCGCGGGACGTGGCCATCGGCGGCGGGTCGGTCGCGGGCGGCATGGACCACCTGGTCGCGGCGCTGGTGATGAAGTCGGCGGGGGCGGAGCCGACGGCGGTGAAGTACATTCCCTACGATGCGGGCGGCAAGGCCATGGCCGGCCTGCTGTCGGGCGAGATCGGGGCGCTCAGCACCGGCTTCGGCGAGGCCATCGAGATGCAGCGCCAGGGCCAGGTGAACATCCTGTGCGTGACCTCGGCCGAGCGTCTGAGCGCCGCCCCCGACACGCCCACCTGCGCCGAGGCGGGCGCCCCGGCGGAGTTCGTCAACTGGCGCGGCTTCTTCGGCGCGCCGGGCCTGCCGGAAGAGACGCGGGCGGCGATGATCGACGCGCTGACCAAGATGTACGGCACCGAGGAATGGGCGACCGTGCGCGACCGCAACGGCTGGGCCGAGATCTTCAACCCCGGCGACGCGTTCGAGACGTTCCTGGTCGAGCAGGAGCAGCAGATCGGCGATCTGATGAAAGAGCTCGGCTTCCTCTGAGCGGCCGTCCGGGCCCCGCCGGGGCCCGCGCGCCCCGTCGGGGCGCAGGACGCGCCTGACGGCCGCCGCCGCGTCCCGCCGGGGCGCGGCGGCGCGCCCGGGACCCGCAGCGCCGAGGGGCCGGCCATGACGTTTTCCAAGGATCGCATCGGCGCGCTGCTGATGCTGGCGTTCTGCGCCGCCTACTGGTTTCTGACCTATCAGATCCGCATGCTGCCGTTTCAGGCCGATTCCGCCTTCAACGCGCAGACCATGCCCGAGGCGCTGGCGGTGATCGGCGTGATCCTGTGCCTGGCGATCCTGATCTTTCCCGGATCCGACGCGGCGCCGGACCTGCGCGGCTACAAATGGGGCCTGGGCGCGGCGATGATCGCGCTGATGGTGTTCTACGGCTACGCGCTGCGGCCGCTGGGATTTCTGGCCTCGACCTCGCTGTTCCTGATCGGCGGCTATGCGGCGCTGGGGGAGCGCAATCCGATCACGCTGATCCTGGCGGCGGTTCCCATCGTCTTCGCCTTCTGGGCGCTGATGACCTGGGGGCTCGACATCTACGTGGCGCCCTGGCCCGAGGCCCTGAGCGGGGGGACGGGCGGATGATCGAGGGCATTCTGATCGGGCTGGGGACGGCCCTGACGTTTCAGAACCTGATCATGGTGATGGTGGGCTGCCTGGTCGGGACCTTCATCGGCATGCTGCCGGGACTGGGGCCGATGAGCGCCATCGCGCTGATGATCCCCATCGCCATCGGCTTCGACCCGGCGGCGGGCATCATTCTGATGGCGGCGGTCTACTACGGCGCGATCTTCGGAGGCTCGACCTCGTCCATCCTGATCAACGCGCCGGGCGTGGCGTCGACCGTGGCGACCAGCTTCGACGGCTATCCGCTGGCCAAGTCGGGTCAGGCGGGCAAGGCGCTGGCCATCGCGGCGTATGCGTCGTTTTCGGGCGGGGTGATCGGGGCGATCCTGCTTCTGGTGGCGGCGCCGCGGCTGGCGGAGGTGTCGCTGGCCTTCCAGTCCACCGACTATTTCGCGCTGATGGTGCTGGGGCTGACGGCGGTGGCGGCCTTCGCGGGCAAGGGACAGGTGCTGAAGGCGCTGCTGATGACCGTGGTGGGGCTGATGCTGTCCACGGTGGGCACGGATCAGACGCAGGGCATCCAGCGGTTCACCTTCGGGATGATCGACCTGCTGGACGGCGTGTCGTTCCTGCTGCTGGCCATGGCGACGTTTGCGCTGTCGGAGGCGCTGATGAGCGTGTTGAAGCCGGTCGGCGAGGCGGATCGACAGAGGGAGATGGACGCCCAGCGCTCCGTCGGGTCCATGGCGGTGAGCCGGGCGGAGGCGGCGGAGATCGCGCCGGTGATCGGGCGATCCTCGCTCCTGGGCTTTCTGATCGGGGTGCTGCCGGGCGCGGGGGCGACCATCGCCAGTTTTCTGGCCTATGGGACGGAGCAGCGGCTGGCCGGGTCCAAGGGATCGGAGTTCGGCAAGGGATCGGTCCGCGGGCTGGCGGCCCCGGAGAGCGCCAACAACGCGGCGGCGACGGGGTCGTTCGTGCCGCTGCTGACGCTGGGCATTCCCGGTTCGGGCACCACGGCGATCATGCTGGGGGCGCTGATTTCCTACGGCATCCAGCCGGGTCCGCGCCTGTATCTGGATCAGCCGGAGGTGTTCTGGTCGGTGATCATCAGCATGTGGATCGGCAACGTGATCCTGCTGATCCTGAACCTGCCGCTGATCCCCTACATCGCGCGGATCCTGGCGATCCCGGGGCGGTTTCTGCTGCCGCTGATCTTCTTTTTCAGCCTGATCGGGGTCTATTTCGTCAGCTTCAACACCTTCGACATCCATATGATGGCGGTGTTCGCGGTGGCCGCGGTGATCCTGCGACTGCTGGAGTTTCCCATGGCGCCGATGATCCTGGGCTTCATCCTCGGCGGGATGATGGAGGAGAACCTGCGCCGGGCGCTGCTGATCAACAACGACAGCTGGTCGTTCCTGTGGGAGCGGCCGCTGACGTTCTGGATCCTGATCATCGCCGCGGCGGTGATGCTGGTTCCGCTGGTCTGGCCGCGGATCATGCGCCTGCTGGGCCGGCGGCGGGAGGGGGCGGGCGAGGGGGGCTGAGCCCCCCTGCCCCGCGGCGGCGTCAGGCGAAGGCCGCCTCCGCCTGCCAGATGTCGCGGGCGTAGCCGAGGATCGTGCGGTCGGAGCTGAAGCGCCCCATTCCGGCGGCGTTGACGACGGCCATGCGCATCCAGCGCGCGGGATCGTGCCAGACGCCGTTCGCCTCGGCCTGCGCGCGGGCGTAGTCGGTGAAGTCGGCCGTCGCCAGGAACCAGTCGCTGGTGCGCAGGGCATGCACGATGGGCGCATAGCGGTCGGGATCGTCGGGCGAAAACGCGCCGCGCTCGACCTGCTCCAGCACGCGGGCGAGTCGCGGGTCGGCGGCGATGGCGGCGGCGGGGTCGAAGCCGCCGGCGCGCAGCTGCGCCACCTCTTCGGCGGTCTTGCCGAAGATGAAGATGTTGTCCGGCCCCACCGCCTCGCGGATCTCCACGTTGGCGCCGTCGAGCGTGCCGATGGTCAGGGCGCCGTTCATGGAGAACTTCATGTTGCCCGTGCCCGACGCCTCCATCCCTGCGGTGGAGATCTGTTCGGAGAGGTCGGCGGCGGGGATCAGCAGCTCCGCCATGGAGACGTTGTAGTTGGCGGGATAGGCGACCTTGAGCCGGCCGCGCAGGGCCGGGTCGGCGTTGATGACCACGCCGGCGTCGTTGATGAGCTTGATGATGAGCTTGGCCTGCGCGTAGCCGGGCGCGGCCTTGCCGCCGAAGATCTTCACCCGCGGCGCCCAGTCGCGATCGGGCGCGTCGCGCATGTCGTTCCACAGCGCGATGGTTTCGAGGATGTTCAGCAGCTGGCGCTTGTATTCGTGGATGCGCTTGATCTGGATGTCGAACATCGCGTCGGGATCGGCGGCGACGCCGGTGAGCGCCTTGAGACGCTTGGCCAGGCGGACCTTGTTCTCGCGCTTCACGGCGGCGAAGCGGTCGCGGAAGGCGGCGTCCTCGGCCAGGGGCCCGAGCCCTTCGAGCTGGTCGAGATCGGTGACCCAGCCCTCGCCCAGCGCATCGTTGAGCAGCGTGCGCAGGCCCGGATTGCAGCCGTGGATCCAGCGGCGCGGGGTGACGCCGTTGGTCTGGTTGCAGATGCGCTCGGGGTGGAGGTCGTGCAGGTCCTTGAACACCGTTTCCTTCATCAGGTCGGTGTGCAGGGCCGAGACGCCGTTGACGCGGCGGGCGCCGACGAAGGCGAGGGCGCCCATGCGGATCTGCCCCTCGTGGATCACGCGCGCGGCGTCGGAGCGGGTCGGATGCTCCGCCTCGTGGCGCGCGTCGATGCGCTGGATCAGCTGCAGATGCCGCGGCAGCACGCGGCTCATCATGTCCCAGTGCCAGGTTTCCAGCGCCTCGGGCATGAGGGTGTGGTTGGTGTAGTGCAGCGTGCCGCGGGCGATGTCGAAGGCCCGGTCGAAGGGCACGCCCCGTTCGTCCACCAGCAAGCGCACCAGCTCCGCCACGGCGATGGCGGGGTGGGTGTCGTTGAGCTGGATGGCGACCTTGTTCGGCAGGTCCGACAGATAATGGTGGTTGCTTTCGAACCGGCGCACCAGGTCGCGGATGGAGGCGGCGGTGAAGAAGTATTCCTGCTTGAGCCTCAGTTCCTTGCCCTGGGGCGTGGTGTCCGCGGGGTAGAGCACGCGCGAGATGGTCTGCGCGAGGATCGAGGGCGCGGCGGCGCCGACGAAGTCGCCGCGGTTGAAGGCGTCGAGCTCGAACAGCCGCTCGGACTTGGCGGACCACAGGCGCAGCGTGTTGGTCCAGCGGCCCTGCCAGCCGGGGACGGGCGTGTCGTAGCCTTCGGCCAGGACGACGTCCTCCGGCTCCCACACGGCGGCGTCGGAGGCGCCGGCGCGCACGGTTCCGCCGAAGCCGATGCGCCACAGCGCCTCGCGCCGCTCGAACTCCCACGGATGGGCCTGGCTGAGCCAATCCTCCGCCTCCTCCACCTGCCAGCCGTTCTGGAAGCGCTGGCGGAAGAGGCCGTGATCGTAGCGGATGCCGTAGCCCATGGCCGGCAGGCCCAGGGTGGACATCGAATCGAGGAAGCAGGCGGCGAGACGGCCGAGACCGCCGTTGCCGAGGGCGGCGTCGGGCTCGTCCTCGATCACCGCGGCGTAGTCGAGGCCGAAGCGTTCCATCGCCTCCTGCGCCATGTCGCCGAGGCCCAGATTGTCGACCGCATCCTCCAGCAGCCGGCCGATCAGGAACTCCATCGACAGGTAGTACACGCGCTTGCGGTTTTCCGCGTAGATGCGGCGCGTCGTGTCGAACCAGGGCAGGATCACCAGGTCGCGGATCGCGTAGGTCAGCGCCAGGCGCCAGTCCGAAAGGGTGGCGGCCTCGGGCGACTTGCCGACGGCGAGCGCGAGGTGCCGCTGGATGGACAGGGCCAGCTGATCGGCGTCGGCGGGGGCCTGGGCGATGGGCGACTGCTGGTTCATGCGGGCTCCGTCTGTGGCGTGCTGCGGTGCACACATACAGCCTGAGGGTCTTAAGGCAACGCCAACGGGCCCTGCGGCGGCGCGCGATATCAGCGCGCTGCGTGGCGATATCAGCGCGCAGCGCGGCGGTTTCATCGCGCTGCGCGGCGGTTTCATCGCGCTGCGCGGCGGTTTCAGGGCGCGGCGCGGCTCGCGGCCATGGCGCGGACGGCGGCGGCGAGGGTTTCGTCGCGGGCGAGCGCGTCCGGCGCGACGGCGTGGCGGCGGCGCCAGTTGGGCGCCTCCTCCACCGTTCCGGGCACGTTCTGGGGCTGCGTCGCGCCCAGCGCATCGTCGAGCTGGAGCGCCGCGAGGTCGGAGCCGGAGGCGCCGAGGAGGGCGTGGACGGCGTCGCGCAGGGGCGCGTCGGCGGCGGGCGGCGGGGCGTCGGGCGAGAGGCCCGGGGGCAGCAGGCCGGCGGCGGCGAGCCGGCGCAGGAGCGCGGCGCGGGCCTGGGCGCGGGCATCGCGTTCGTCCGCCGCCTGGCCGGGCGAGAGGTGGCCGAGGCGTTCGCGCAGGTCCAGATCCTCGCCCGCCCACCAGCCGGCAAGGGTGGGCGTGTCGTGGGTGCCGAAGGCCGCCAGCGTCTCGGCCCGCCAGCCGGCGGGGTCGGGGAAACCCTGCGGCCCGCCTTCGAACTGCAGGACGGCGCAGCCGTGCAGGCGGCGGGCGGCCATGCGGTC
>JBCBYE010000748.1:0-2126 GCA_039816075.1 Pseudomonadota bacterium
CGTCTGAGGGCGCGGCGGTCGAGCTGATCGCCCGGTCGCCGGGCGCGGAGCCGCGGGAGCTGCTGCTGGAGCCCACCGTCTCGGCCGCGCGGTCGCGCGACGGGGGCGCGGAGGTGCGGCCGCTGATCGGTGTTTCGGCGATCCCGCTGATCCTGCCGAACACCGAGACGCCCTGGCCGTGGGAGGCCGTGGGCTATGGCGTGGAGCGCACCTGGGGCGTCATCGACAGCTCGCTGACCTATCTGGGCGCCATCGTCACCGGGCGGGCGGATGCCGACAGCCTGGGCGGGCCGATCCGCATCGCCTCGCTGTCGGGGGATGCGGCGGCGGGCGGGCTGCTGACCTTCATCGGGATGATCGCGCTGATCTCCACCTCCATCGGGATGATCAACCTGTTTCCGATCCCGGTGCTGGACGGCGGGCACCTGATGTTCTTCGCCTTCGAGGCGGTGCGCGGCAAGCCGATGGGCGAGAAGCTGCAGGAATACGCTACGGGCCTGGGCCTGGCGCTGGTGCTGCTGCTGATGGTGTTCGTGACCTGGAACGACGTGTCGAACCTGTGACCGGCTCGGTCGCCGTCGCGGTCGGCGGGGCTGCGGCGCGCCTGGGTCAGCCGGCGAGCAGGTCCAGCGCCTGGGCGTGAAGCTCCGCCGTGGCGGCGGCGACGACGCGGCCGCCGTGCTGGGGATCCTCCCCCTCCCACGTGGTGACGAGGCCGCCGGCCCCTTCGACGATGGGGATCAGCGCCTGGATGTCGTAGGGGGCGAGGCCGGCCTCAATCACCAGGTCCACGCAGCCGGCGGCGAGCAGGCAGTAGGACGTGCAGTCGAGGCCGTAGCGCACCATGAGCGTCCGGTCGCGGACGCGGGCGAAGGCGGCGCCGTCCTGGGGCGTTCCGACCTCGGGGAAGGTGGTGCAGAGGCGGGCCTGGGCGAGCGGCACGTCGCGGCGCACCGAGAGGCGGCGCGCCGGTTCGGCCGCCGGATCGTCGCCCTGCGCCTGCCAGGCGGTGTCGCCGTCGCCCCAGAAGCGTTCGCGGGTGAAGGGCTGATCCATGACGCCCAGCACCGGGCGCGTCCCGTCGTTCAGCGCGATCAGCACGCCCCAGGTTGGGGCGCCGACGACATAGGCGCGGGTGCCGTCGATGGGGTCGATGACCCAGGTCAGGCCGCTTGTGCCGGCCTCCGCCGCCTCCTCTTCGCCGAGGAGGGCGTCGTGGGGGCGGGCCTGTCTGAGACAGGCCCGCACCGCGGTCTCCGCCGCCTTGTCGGCGGCGGTGACGGGGTCGTATCCGCCTGGACCCGCCTTGTTTTCCGCCTCGAGACCCTCGGCGCGGAAATGGGCGAGCGTGGCGGGCCGCGCCGCGGATGCGGCGCGGTGCGCGATGGCGAGAAGCGCGTGATCGGCAGCCCCACCGGTCACTTAAAGACGCCCCATGCGGCGCGACGAAGCCCCCTTCGTCGCGACGCGCAAAGGCGCCTTCCGCAGACCCGCCCAGGCCCTCCGCCTTTGGGCGGTCTGCGTCATGCGTTTCCCTTTCAGGCGGCGTCCGACAGGACCCGCGCCAGATCGAACAGGCGACGACGCTGGTTCTCGGGGATCGCGTAGTAGCTGCGCACCAGCTCCAACGCTTCCTTGTCGGCCAGCAGATCGCCCCGCCCGGCTTCGGCCTCGACCGCGGGTTCCGCGGCCAGGGCTTCGTCGGAGAGGCCTTCGAAGAAATAGCTGATCGGCACGTCCAGCGCCTGCGCGATATCCCAAAGCCGGGAGGCGCTGATGCGGTTCATGCCGGTCTCATACTTCTGAATCTGCTGGAACTTGATCCCCACTTGTTCGCCCAGCTGCTGCTGGGTCATCCCCACCATCCATCGTCTGTGACGCACGCGCTTGCCCACGTGAGCGTCCACCGGATGTTTCATTCTCGTTGCTCCTGGTTGGCACTCGAACTCACCGATACGGATGGGAATTTAAGGACGGAGCACCCACGCACCATCCTCGGCCGACCACGCTACGCACGACCTCCCTGACGCACTGACGCGGACGTTAGCAGGTTTCGCGAATTAGCGGCAAACTATGATGCCTGCGGTTGTCTCTCGTATTCGTGAGATCCGCTCTCAAAATGAGAG
>JBCBYE010000070.1:0-10956 GCA_039816075.1 Pseudomonadota bacterium
GGAACGTCTTCTGGAGGGCGCGCTGGGCTACGTCCGGGTCGGCGCGGAGCCGCTGGGGCGCGGAGAGCTGCGGCGGTGGCGACGCGCCGACGGTGTTGCGGGCGTCGTGGACCTGCACGTGGATGCCGATCTGCAGCGCGGACGCGAGGGCGTGGGCACGGTGCACCACGTGGCGTTCAGCGTCCCGAACGCGTCGGCTCAGGACGATGTGCGCCGGGCGTTGATGGGCCTGGGTCAGCAGGTCACGCCGATGATCGACCGGCAGTACTTCAACGCCATCTACACGCGCACCCCCGGCGGCGTGCTGTTCGAGGTGGCTACGGAAGATCCGGGCTTCGCCCGCGACGAGGATGAGGCGCATCTGGGCGAAGCGCTGATGCTGCCGGAGCAGTACGAGCCGCACCGCGAGCGGATCGAGGCGGCGTTGCCGTCGCTGGGCGGCTGAGGCGCGGGCGTCGGACCGGGCGGGGGCGTCCCCGTCCGGTCCGAAGTCAGAAACGGCGGGCGATGGCGACGGCGGCCTTCAGGTGGCCTTCGTCATCCTCCACCGGCAGGAGGTCCACATCTTCGGCATCGGCCAGTCGGCCCAGCGCCGGCGACTTTGCAGGATCCTCCACCAGCAAGGCGGCCGCGCCGACGCCGAAATAGGCGCGCAGGGTGCGGATCACGGCCAGGCCGTCCTCGCCATCCGTCAGCTGCGGCTCGGTCAGGATCAGGTCAGGACAGGCCCCCAGATCGGCGGCGGCGGCGATGGCTTCGGAGGCGTCGTCGGCGATCAGCACCTTCACGCCCCAGCCCTCCAACCGCTGCACCAGACGCGCCCGGCGGCTGCCGGGACCCAGGATGACCAGCGCCGCAGCCGCGTCGATCTCCACCGAGATCACCGCGGGCGGAGACTTCGCCTTCATGAGCGCCTCCCGCGTGGGCACGAGAATGCGGAACACGGTGCCGCGGCCCGGACGGCTCTCCAACTCCACCCGGTGACCAAGGCGCGAGCAGGCCCGCTCCACGATCGCGAGGCCCAGGCCCACGCCGGGGCCGTCCTCATCCTTTGGCGGCGCGCCAAGGGATTCGTGCGGGCCGAGGCGCCGGAACTCCTCGAAGATCGCCGCCTGGTGTTCGGGCGCGATGCCGGGGCCGGTGTCGTGCACCTCGATGGCGAGCATCGACCGTTGGCGCCGCACGCCGACCAGAACGCGGCCGCTTTCAGTGTAGCGGATCGCGTTGGCCACCAGGTTGTTGAGCGCGCGCTGCAGCAGCGGCGGCTCGGAAACGCCCGCTGCGCCGCAGGGCACGACGCGCAGCTCCAACCCCTTGTCCGCCGCGGCCGGTTCGAATTCATCGCGAACCGCATCGAGCACATCGTCGAGGTTGAACGCCGCCAAGTGCGGCGGTTCGTCCGCCAGCTCCAGCCGGCTGATATCGAGGATCGCGCCCAGCAGACCGTCCACCGACGAGAAGGCGGCGCCCAGCCGGTCGGCGATGCGCCGTTGCTCCGCATCGAGGCCCGTCTGGCGCAGCGCGTCGACGAAGAGGCGCGCGGCGTTGAGCGGTTGCAGCAGATCGTGACCGGCGGCGGCCAGGAAGCGGCTTTTCGCCTGGTTCGCCTGCTCCGCCGCGTCGCGCGCAGCGCTCAGCTCCACCGTCCGCTGCTGCACGCGGGTTTCGAGCGTGTCGTTGATCTCTTCGAGCGCGCGCAGGGCGGCGCGCTCCGACGTAACGTCGTCCAGGCACAGCAGCATCCCGCCGTGGGTCATGTCCTGGGCCCGCAGGTCGAGGGTCTTGCCGGTGCGGGCGCGCAGCTCCACCGCCAGAGGCGACCGGGGCGGCCGCCGTTCGGACCACGCCTCCAGCCGACGCAGCGGCTCTCTGTCTTCGGGGCGCGCGCGCGCCAGACCGTCGGTCATGGCGAGGAAGGTCGACCCGGCGTAGAGGACATAGCCCCCCGCCTGGGCCAGCGTGTCCGCCCGGCGGTTCCAGAACACCAGCTTGGCGGCGGCGTCGAAGATGCACACGCCCAAGGGCAGAGAATCGATGACGTCGCGCGCCTCTTGCGAGGTGTCGGGCGCCGCCGGCGCATCGTCCGCCGCCGGCTCCTGCCGGGCGGCCACGACGAACAGCGCGCCGGGCCGTTCCGACCCCTCCAGCCGATGGCGAGGCGGGTCGCGCGACAGCGCGGCGGCCGCCGTCTCCGCCCGCTTGACGAGCGCTGCGGCGATGCGGCGGAGCTTTTCCGCCTGCCGTTGCGCATCGTCGTCGGGACGCAGCAGCGATGAAACCGGGTTGGACACTAGTCCGCCTCCGCCTGGGGCGGCCTGAGGGACAAGCCCACGAAGCTGCCGCTTGAATGCAGTCGGCCCGATTGTTCGCCCCATGAGGCGAAGCCGACCGCGTTTGACCGGGCCAGGATGTCGGACACCCTCGCTCCGGTTTGCGCCGCCTCGGCCTCGTGACGACGCAGCATGTCGTCGAAGGCCAGAACGGCGGCGGGCGCGGCGCCGGAGGTGCGCAGCGCGTCAAGTCGTTGTTCAAGTTCGGCCGCCAGGTTCCGCGGGCGCGCAAAGCGCAGCACCATCCCTTCCTGCACGGCGGCGGAGAAGGTCAGCGCGCCGTCGTCCAGGGCCGCGCGGATGCCGCGCGCATGGGTGGTCCCGGAGACGGAGACCACCAAAGGATGCGCCGCGAAGGCTGATGGCCCGAGCGAGGCGAGATCGAGCCCGGCGAGGCGCGCGTACTCCTCGGCCGCCGGCTCGCCGTTCAGCTCCCGCACGGTGCGGTCGTCGGCGTCGCAGGCGGTGATCACCGCGCGCGTCTCGGTCGCCTCGTAATGGTCGATGCGCAGCGCTTCGAGGCCCATATCCGTGGCGAGGTAGGCGACCGCCGCGGAACTGGCGCAGAACCGACCGTCCGCGAGCACGAAGCCCTGACCCACCCCGTCGCCCGGCGCGCAGGACCCGCCGACCAGCGGCGCGCCCTCGAGCCCGCCGCCGAAGGCGAAGGCGAGCGCCTCCTCCCGCATGGCCGCCGCGTCCGACAGCATCACGCCGAAACGGTTCGGCCGACGCTCCCCGGCATCGCGGGCCAGCTCGCCCAGCATGGACCGAGCCATCGCTTCGCCTTCAGTGCGACGAAAGCTCGGCAGCTTCTCCACCAGCCGGACGGAGGCGCTGAAGCCCGACGCAGGCAGGGCCAGCGCGGTGATCGACCCGGTGACGGCGCCATCGGGACCGATCTCGCCCGGCGTGCAGGCGCCGATGACCGGCGCATCGCCGAAGGCGCCGTCCAGCGCCCGGGCGAAAGCTTCGCGGTCGCGGCGTTCCGAAACGAAGGTCAGCACCAGGGCGAAGGGTCCGGGGCCGAGGCCTGCGCGCAGGTCCGCCACGGCGTTGGCCCCGTCGCGGCGCGTCGACGCCGCACGAATCGCACCCTCGGCCCCGCCCACGGCGTTGCCGTTCTGCGCCCTGCGGTTTTCAGCATCGAAAGACACGCGCGTCCCCTTCGATCAGATCCCCGCCGGCCCGGTCTGGGCCATGCGGGAGAAACGGACCTTCTGGGCGGCGAGCACCGCCTGCGTGCGGCTCTGCACGCCGAGCTTGCGCAGAATGGCGGAGATATGCGCTTTGACCGTCGTCTCGGCGATGTCGAGCTCGAAAGCGATCTGCTTGTTCAGCATGCCCTGGCAGACCAGGTCGAGAATGCGGGACTGCTGCGCGGTGAGGGTGGAGAGTCGACGCGCCGCCTCCGCGTCGGCCACCGCCTCGGGGTCCTCGACGCGGTCGCCGTCGAAACGCAGCAGCACGTCGGCGGGGGCCACGCGCTCGCCCGCCCAGACGCGGCGAACGCCGTCGGCAAGCGCCTCGCGCCCGGACGTCTTGAGGATCACGCCGTCGGCGCCGCCGAGCAGGGCGGCGGTCGCGACGCGCGGTTCCGCATAGGACGTCACGATGATCACGAAGGCGTTCGGCGCCGCCGCGCGCATGCGCGCGAGGCCCTCGAGGCCATAGGCGTCAGGGAGGCCCAGGTCCAAAAGAACCGTTTCCGGGCGGAACCCGCCATCGAGCGCCGAGAACGCTTCGGCCAGGGTGGAGGCGCGGCGCATCTCGCGCACACCCAAGCCGCCCTCCAGCGTCAATTCCACGGCATCCGCGAACAGGGGATGGTCTTCGACCACCAAGACCGAGTTTCGTCCGCCCGACGTGCTGCGTCGCGTGGGCTCCGCCGCCTCCGCGCCGAGTTCGCGCGTTCCGAAAGTTGCATCCTGCGACAAGTTCGCGACTCCGACCGTTTCATAATGCTATCGTATCATCTTGCCACTCATCGTCTATGCTTTTCTGCATTCGTCCTGAACAATCTCAGGTTGATCCCGCAGCATGGGTCTTGCCCCCGCAGCGCGCCCGCCGTTTATGGTCGGGCGTCAGACGTTCGATAGGACATGCCATGGAACTCGTCGGTTCTCGCGACATCGCCGCGCCGCGCGCCCAGGTCTGGGCGGCGCTCAACGATCCGGAGGTGCTGCGCGCCTGCATCCCCGGCTGCCAGGAGATGACCGGCAGCCCCGAAGAGGGCTTCGCAGCCACCGTGGTGCAGAAGGTCGGTCCGGTGAAGGCCACCTTCAAAGGCGCCGTGAAGCTGGAGGACGTGGTCGAGGGCCGCAGCTACCGGATCGTGGGCGAGGGCAAGGGCGGCGCCGCCGGCTTCGCCAAGGGCGCGGCGGCCGTCACGCTCGAGGATTCTGACGAAGGCTGCCGCCTCGACTACGAGGTCGACGCCAAGGTGGGGGGCAAGCTCGCGCAGCTGGGCTCTCGCATCATCGACGGCTTCGCCAAGTCCATGGCCGACAAGTTCTTCACCAACTTCCAAAAGGTCGTCGAAGGCGACGGCGGCGAGGCGATGCCCGAGGATGCCGAGAAAAAGCGCGGCTGGCTGGGGCGCCTGATCTCCTGACGGCGCCGCGCCCGCCCGCCATTGCCCGGCGGCGGAGGCCGCGCTAGCACTTCGCGGCGCGGGCCCGTAGCTCAACGGTCAGAGCAGACCGCTCATAACGGTTTGGTTGGGGGTTCGAATCCCTCCGGGCCTACGCCGTCGCCCGCCCGTCGGCCGAAGACCGTCGTCGGCCGGGCGGGAGGGGGAGCGGCGCGGACCCGCGCAGGCTTCTTGAGTCGTGAACGGCCGGCGATATATAGCGGTGCAATACGGATCGGCTTGGGGCATGCGGCGCGCGGGATCGCCGCGGAACCGACCCGCAGACGGCCGATGGGCCAGCTTGGGGCACGACATGCGCATCACGTCTCTCCTTCTCGCGGCGGCGATCCTCGCCGCGCCGACCACCTCCGGCAACTTCGCCCAAGCGGCGTCGATGGATCCCTTCTCGTCGCTGGGCGACGACGAACAGGCGCTGAACCGCGCCGTGGCGCTCTATCGCGCGCAGGACCTCGACGGCGCGGAAGATGCGGTGCGCAACTTCCTGCTGCTCAGCCCCACCTCCGCCCGCGCCTACGAGATCCTCGGCGCCATCCAGGGCCAGCGCGGCGACAACGAGGCGGCGATGGAAGCGCTCGACACCGCCGTGCGCCTCGATCCCAAGCTCGCCACCGCCCATGCCAACCGCGCGGTGATCCTGCTCGAATCCCAGGACCTCGACGGCGCCCGCCGCGCGCTGGAGGAGGCGGTCGCGATCGATCCCGGCCTCTACCCCGCCCATGCGCGTCTCGGCCGGGTGCTGGAGGGCCTCGGCGATCTGAACGGCGCGGCCCGCCATTACGAGCTGTGGCTCGACGGCGCAGACGAGCTGGAGCCGGGCGCACGGATCAACCTGGCGGCGATCTACAACGCCCGCGGCGAATTCGACCGCGCCGTGGGCCTGCTCAGCCTCTGGCAGCGCGACCGGGACGTCGATCCGCGGCTGCACACGTTGCTGGGCGACGCCTTCCTGGGGCTCGACCGCGGCTCCACCGCCCTGCGCCAGTACCGTTTCGCCGTGGAGATCGCGCCGGACGACCCGCGCACCCGCGTGGGCCTGGGCATCGCGCATCGCCGCCTGGAGGACTTCGCCCAGGCGATCGCCATATTCGAGCGGCTGGAAACGCAGTTCACCGACAGCCCCGCGCCCCTCGTGCAGCTCGCCGAAACCTACCTGGCGATGGACGACCGGGCCGAGGCGGAAGCGCATTTCGCCGAGGCCATCGCGCTGGCCGAGGATCCCGCCCCCGTCGAGGTGCGCTGGGCCGCGGTGCTGCGGGGCTGGGACCGCGCCGCCGACGCCGAGGCGATCTATCGCAGCCTGCTGGAACGCGTCGGCCCCAACGCCGACCTTTACGGGGCGCTCGCCGCGGCGCTGCGCCAGCGCGGCGAGACCGAGGCCGCCTTGGACGTCTACCAGACCTCCATCGATGCGTTCGGCGAGCAATCGGCCCAGCCCTACGTCCTGATGGGCATGTTCCATCGCGCGCAGGGCGATCCCGACGCCGCGCTCGCGACGGCGGAGCGGGGGCTCGGCGCGCATCCGGGCAACTCCCTGCTCCTGCGAATCGCCGCCACCTCGGCCCGCGACGTGAACGAGCTGCGCCGCGCGATCCGCTACGGCCAGCAGATCCTGGACCAGAACCCCAACAACCTGGACGACAAGTTCATCTTCGCCACGCTGCTGGACAAGGCGCGGCTCGACGATCGCGCCATCGAGCTCTATCGCGAGGTCGCCGGCGTTCAGCGCAACAACTGGGCGGCCATGAACAACCTCGCCCTCGTGCTCGCGCGCAACGGCAACGAGAACGAGGCGCTGACCTTCTCGCGCCGCGCGTTGCAGCTGCGGCCGGAGGATCCGGCGGTGCAGCACACGTCGGGCTGGGTGCTGTTCCTCAACGGACGGTTGGGCGAAGCGGAGCGGCTGATGCGCGCTTCGGCCGAGGCGCTGCCGGACGTCGCCGAAGTGCGCTACCACCTCGGCCGCATCCTGCTGGCCCGCGGCGACTCGTCGGGCGCGCGGGTGGAGTTTCAGGCCGGCCTGCGCCTCGACCCCGCGCACGAGGAAGCGCCGGAGGTGCGGGACATCCTAGGCAGCCTCTGACCGACCGCGTCCGGCGCAGCGGCCCTGCCGCCCGGGGCCGCCACGTCGCCGTCGAACCAGGCGCGACCGTCAGACCAGGCGAGACTGCGTGATCGCGGCGCCGATGAAGCTGGCGAACAGCGGATGCGGGTCGAAGGGCTTCGACTTCAGTTCCGGATGGAACTGCACGCCGATGAACCAGGGATGCTCGGGGATCTCCATGATCTCCGGCAGGCGCCCGTCCGGCGACAGACCTGAAAACCGCAAGCCCTCGGCCTCCAACCGTTCCCGATAGGCGATGTCGACCTCGTAGCGGTGGCGATGCCGTTCGGAGATGTCGGCGGCACCGTAGATGTCCGCGGCGCGGCTGTCCACGGCCAGCACCGCATCGTAGGCGCCAAGGCGCATGGTGCCGCCCTTGTCGTCGGCGGCGCTGCGGCGGACCGTGCGGTTGCCCTCCAGCCATTCGGACATGTGGTAGACCACCGGCTCGAACCGCCCGCCGCCGGCCCCTGCGCCGGCCGCCTCGTGGTCGAACTCCTCGCTGCCCGCGCGGGAGATGCCGGCGAGCGTTCGGGCCGCCTCGATCACCGCCATCTGCATGCCCAGGCAGATGCCGAGATAAGGCACCTTGCGCTCCCGCGCGAAGCGGGCGGCGCGGATCTTGCCCTCCGTCCCGCGTTCGCCGAAGCCGCCCGGCACGACGATGCCGTGAAAGCCCTCGAGGTGCGCGGCGGCCGCCTCCTCGTCCTGAAAGATCTCGGCATCGATCCATTCGACCTTGACCGAGACATGGTTGGCGATGCCGCCATGGGCCAGCGCCTCGTTCAGGGATTTGTAGGCGTCCTCCAGCTGCGTGTACTTGCCCACGATGGCGATGCGCGTTTCGCCGTCCGGCTCGCGCAGCGCATCCGACACGCGATCCCACTTGGTCATGTCGGGCCGCGGCGCCGGGGCGATGCGGAACGCGTCGAGAACGGCCTGATCCAGCCCCTCGCGGTGATACACCAGAGGCGCCTCGTAGATGCTTTCGAGGTCCAGCGCCGCGATCACCCGCTCCGGCCGCACGTTGCAGAACAGGGCGAGCTTGTCGCGCTCCTTCTCAGGAATCGGACGCTCCGCCCGGCACACCAGCACGTCGGGGGCCAGGCCGATGGACCGCAGCTCCTTCACCGAATGCTGGGTCGGCTTGGTCTTGAGCTCGCCCGACGCCGCGATCCAGGGCAGCAGGGTCAGGTGCACGAAAACGCACTGGCCGTCGGCCTTCTCCTGGCTGAACTGGCGGATCGCTTCGAAAAACGGCAAGCCTTCGATGTCGCCGACCGTGCCGCCGATCTCGCACAGCATGAAATCGACCTCGTCCTCTCCGATGGAGATGAAGTCCTTGATCTCATTGGTGACATGCGGGATCACCTGAATGGTCTTGCCCAGGTAGTCGCCGCGCCGCTCCTTCTCCAGCACGTTGGAGTAGATGCGGCCGGAGCTGACGCTGTCCGTGGCGCGGGCCGCGACTCCGGTGAAACGCTCGTAATGGCCCAGGTCGAGATCCGTCTCGGCCCCATCGTCGGTGACGAAGACCTCGCCATGCTCGAACGGGCTCATGGTGCCCGGGTCGACGTTCAGATAGGGATCCAGTTTGCGCAGACGCACGGTGTAGCCGCGCGCCTGCAGCAACGCGCCCAGCGCCGCGGAGGCAAGCCCTTTCCCCAATGAGGAAACCACTCCGCCGGTGATGAAGACGAACCGCGCCATGCCCGAAGCCCCGTGTTCCGGCGGATCGTTCGCGCGATCTCGCCTCGTTATGCACGGGACTCATTCGATACAGCATTTAGGGGGAGGAGCCAAGGCCGCCCCCAAGCCATGCGCCGCCGCAGGTCCGCGTGGTGGGCGGTGAGAGGCTCGAACTCCCGACATCCTCGGTGTAAACGAGGCGCTCTACCAACTGAGCTAACCGCCCGTGCGGCGGCCGTTTGAATAGGGGCCCGGGCTCAGGCGGTCAATCCGCCGCGGTCCCGGCGGGGGCGAAGGCCATGAGCTTCGATCTGCGGCGACGATTGGCGGCCGAGGGGCTGGGCACGGGCGCGCTGGTCTGCGCCGTGGTGGGCTCCGGCATCATGGCCGACCGGTTGACCGACGACGTGGCGCTGGCCCTTCTGGGCAACACGCTGCCGACTGGCGCGATCCTGGTGGTGCTGATCGTGATGCTGGGTCCGATCTCCGGCGCGCATTTCAACCCGGCGGTGACGGCGGTCTTCGCGATGCGGGGCGCGATTCCGCCGCGCGAGGCGGTCGCCTACGCCGCCGTGCAGATCCTGGGCGGGGCTCTGGGCACGCTGGCGGCCCATGCCATGTTCGAGCTGCCGATCGCGCAGCTGTCGTTCACGGCGCGGACCGGCCCGGCGCAATGGTTTGCAGAGGGCGTGGCGGCATTCGGCCTCGTCGCGGCCATTCTCGCCGGCCTGCGCTTTCGCCCCGAGGCGGTGCCGTGGCTGGTCGGCCTCTACATCACGTCGGCCTACTGGTTCACCGCCTCCACCAGCTTCGCCAACCCGGCGGTGACGATCGCGCGGACGTTGACGGACACCTTCGCCGGCATCCGACCGATGGACGCGCCGGCCTTCATCGCGGCGCAGCTGGCGGGCGCGCTGCTGGCTGCGGCGGCGTTTCGGTGGCTGCTGAACGAGGGCGAGGACGAAGACGCGCCCGCGAGCCGCCCCTGACCGGTCAGCCCGTCGCCGCCAATCGGCGCAGCGCGACGCCGCCCTGCCCGCGCATGAACGCGCTCAACGCCTCGGCCGGCATGGCGCGCGCCAGCGCGTAGCCCTGCAGAACGTCCGCGCCCAGCTGCTGCAGCAACGCCACATGCGCCTCGGTCTCCACGCCTTCGGCGACCACTTCCATGTCCAGCGCACGGCCGATCTGCAGCATCGCCTCCAGCAGCTGGCGGCTGCGCGCGGACGCCACCGCAGGGATCACGATCTGCCGGTCCAGCTTCACCGCATCGGGCATCACGGCGGTCAGGCCGACGACCGAGGCGCGGTCGCTGCCGAAATCGTCGATCTCGATCTTCACGTTCTGCTCGCGCAGGCTGTCCAAGGCGAAGCGCAGCTCCTCCGACAGCGCGTCGAAGGAGATCGACTCCAGCAGCTCCACCGCCACCTCCACGCCTTCGCCCTGCAGAACGCACAGCTGATCGCGCATCTCCGGCTCCAGGAGGCGCTTCACGCTCATGTTGAAGGCGATGCGGGGCGGCGCGCCGGCGCAGGCGCGCAGGTGCTGGACGTCCTGCAATGCGGACTCGAACACCAGCCCGTCGATGCGATCGACGACCTGAAGATCCTCCGCCACGCTCAGGAATTCGGACGGGGGCAGCACGCCTCTCTCCGGGTGCCGCCAACGGCACAGCGCCTCCAGGCCCCGCAGCTCCAACGTTCGGGCGTGGAACTGCGGCTGGTAGATCGCGAAGAATTCCTTGCGGTCCAGCCCGCCCAGGATCTCGTCCGCCAATGTCTTCACGCGCACCACATGAGCCTGGAGGCGCTGGCTGAACTCGACGGCCTGGTTCTTCCCCTCTTCCTTGGCGCGGTACATGGCCAGATCGGCGTCGACCATCAGCCGCGCGGGGTCCACGTCCCGCCCCCTGGCGAAGGCGACGCCGATGCTGGCGCCGAAACGGCAAGGCACGCCCTCGAAATCCACCGGTTCCTGCAGTCGGCGCACGAAGCGCTCCGCCAGCTCCATCGTCGCTTGCCGGCAATCGACGTCGCGCAGAAGGATCACGAACTCGTCGCCGCCGACGCGCGCCGTCAGGTCCGATGGGCGCGTGCCGTCGCGCAGGATGCCGGCCGCCACGCGCAGCACATGGTCGCCGGCGGCGTGGCCCAGCGTGTCGTTGATCTGCTTGAACCGGTCCA
>JBCBYE010000670.1:0-2496 GCA_039816075.1 Pseudomonadota bacterium
ATCCGAGGGGTTCGAGAAGTTCCTGCACGTCAAATACACCGGCACCAAGCGCTTCGGCCTCGACGGCGGCGAGGCGGCGATCCCTGCGATGGAGCAGATTATCAAGCGCGGCGGCGCCCTGGGCGTGAAGGAGATCGTCGTGGGCATGCCCCACCGCGGCCGCCTCAACGTGCTGGCCTGCGTGATGGGCAAGCCCTACCGCGCCATCTTCAACGAATTCCAGGGCGGCTCCTTCAAGCCCGAAGAGGTCGACGGCTCCGGCGACGTCAAATACCATCTGGGGGCCTCGTCCGACCGGGAGTTCGACGGCAACACCGTCCACCTCTCTCTCACCGCCAACCCCTCGCACCTGGAGGCGGTGAACCCCGTCGTCCTCGGCAAGGTCCGCGCCAAGCAGGCCCAGCTGTCGGAGGAGGAGCGTCACGCGGTCCTGCCCATCCTGCTGCACGGCGACGCCGCCTTCGCGGGGCAGGGCGTGGTCGCCGAATGCTTCGGCCTGTCGGGCCTCAAGGGGCACCAGACCGGCGGCACGATCCATCTGGTGGTCAACAACCAGATCGGCTTCACCACCGCGCCCCACAACTCGCGGTCCTCGCCCTACCCGACGGACATCGCCCTGATGGTGGAGGCGCCGATCTTCCACGTGAACGGCGACGATCCCGAAGCCGTCGTGCACGCCGCCCGCGTCGCCACCGAATACCGCCAGAAATTCGGCAAGGACGTGGTCATCGACATGTTCTGCTATCGTCGCTTCGGCCATAACGAAGGCGACGAGCCCATGTTCACGCAGCCGAACATGTACACCGCCATCAAGACTCACAAGACGACGCTGCAGCTCTACACCGAACGTCTGGTCAAGGACGGCCTGATCCCCGAGGGCGAGGTGGAGGACGAAAAGGCCCGCTTCCAGTCCTTCCTCAACGAAGAGTTCGAGATCGGCAAGGAATACCGCCCCAACAAGGCCGACTGGCTCGACGGCCGTTGGTCCGGCATGGGCGCGGGAGAGGGCGAGTATCAGCGCGGCGCCACCTCGGTGCCCATGGAACGTCTGCTGGAAGTCGGCCAGGCCCTGTCCGTTCTGCCCGACAGCGTCAAGCCGCACCGCACCGTGGCGCGCCTGATGGACACCAAGGCCAAGATGTTCGCCAGCGGCGAGGGCATCGACTGGGCCACGGCCGAGGCGCTCGCCTTCGGCACCCTGATGACCGAGGGCTATCCGGTGCGTCTGTCAGGGCAGGACTGCACCCGCGGCACCTTCTCGCAGCGCCATTCCGGCATCGTCGATCAGCAGACCGAAGAGCGGTACTTCCCCCTCAACAACATCAAGCCGGGGCAGGCGCGCTACGAAGTCGTGGACAGCATGCTCTCGGAATATGCGGTGCTGGGCTACGAGTACGGCTACTCCCTGGCCGAACCCAACACGCTGGTGCTGTGGGAGGCGCAGTTCGGCGACTTCGCCAACGGCGCGCAGATCATGATCGACCAGTTCATCTGCTCGGGCGAGCGCAAGTGGCTGCGCATGTCCGGCCTGGTGATGCTGCTGCCCCACGGTTTCGAGGGGCAGGGGCCGGAGCATTCCTCGGCCCGGCTCGAACGCTTCCTGCAGCTTTCGGCCGAAGACAACTGGATCGTCGCCAACTGCACCACGCCGGCGAACTACTTTCATATCCTGCGCCGGCAGATCCACCGGACGTTCCGCAAGCCGCTGATCCTGATGACGCCGAAATCGCTGCTGCGCCACAAGCATGCGATCAGCAGCCTGGACGACATGGCCACCGGCAGCAGCTTTCACCGGGTGCTGTGGGACGATGCGGAACGGGGCCATGCCTCGGACCTGACGCTTCGGCCCGACGAGGAGATCCGCAAGGTCGTGATCTGCTCCGGCAAGGTCTATTACGACCTGCTGGAGGCGCGCGACGAGGCCGAGAAGTCCGACGTCTACATCCTGCGGCTCGAACAGTTCTATCCCTTCCCCGCCATCTCCCTGACCAAGGAGCTCAACCGCTTCAAGGGCGCGGAGATCGTCTGGTGCCAGGAGGAGCCCAAGAACCAGGGCGCCTGGACCTTCGTGGAGCCCAACATCGAATGGGTGCTCGGCCGCATCGGGGCCGAGCATGGGCGGCCTCGCTACGCCGGCCGCCCCGCCTCCGCCTCGCCCGCCACGGGCCTCGCCAAGAAGCACCGCCAGGAGCAGGACGCGCTGGTCGCGGACGCTCTGTCGTAAGGAGACAGGTCGATGACCGTCGAAATCCGAGTCCCGACGCTGGGCGAAAGCGTCACCGAAGCCACCGTCGCCACCTGGTTCAAGCAGCCCGGCGACGCCGTGGCGGTGGACGAGATGCTGTGCGAGCTGGAGACCGACAAGGTCACCGTGGAGGTGCCCGCCCCCGCCGCCGGCACGCTGGGCGAGATCGTCGCGGCCGAGGGCGACACCGTCGGGGTGGACGCCCTGCTGGCCACGTTGGCGGAAGGCGCAGGGGCGCAGGGCGCCGGCGC
>JBCBYE010000142.1:0-8441 GCA_039816075.1 Pseudomonadota bacterium
CAGCCCCGCCAGGGCCCAGCCGCCGGCCCAGACGCCCGCCGCGGCCAGCGCCGCCAGCCCCAGCCCCGCGCCCGTCCGCACGCCCAGATCCGCGAACCCGCTCACGCCGCCGCGCCCCGCCGGCGTCCAAACCGCAAGAGACCCCGTCGCCTGCCCGCAAGATCGACGCGCACGTCGCCCCCGGCCCGGTCCGACGCCTCCAAGGCGCCCCGGCCGCCCGCCGGGCCCCGCCGCGCCGCGCCAGACGACGTCTCCTCATGGCGCCGCGCGCCTCGCATCGCCGTCTCGTCGCCCCAAGCCGTCTCGCAACGGACCCGATCCGCAGACCCTATCGTCGCACCGCGGTCCCACGCCGCAGGGGCCGGCGCGCGGCCTCGCCCGCCAGGCCGAACCGCGGCCAGGCCCCCCCCCCGCACGCCGAAACGCCAGGCTCCGCAGACCGCGGCGCCCGCCGATCTCACCGAAAACGAAAGCCCCCCCGCGCCCCGCCCCGCACGTCGCACGCCCGGCAACGACGGGCTCAGGCCGCGCCGAAGCGCCGTTCGCGCAGGCCCGCCGCCTCCAGCACTTCGGCGAAGCGGGTCGGCGTGAACTCCGGCCAGCACTCCTCCACGAAGGCGAACTCCGAATAGGCGGTCTGCCAAGGCAGGAAATTCGACACCCGCATCTCGCCCGACGTGCGGATCACCAGGTCCGGATCCGGCAGCCCGTCGGTGTAAAGCGCCGATCCGAACGCCGCCTCGTCCAGCGCCGCGGGGTCCAGCCGACCCGCCGCCGCCGCCTCGGCCAGCGCGCGCGCCGCCGCGACGATCTCGCCGCGGCCGCCGTAGTTGATCGCCACGGTCAGGTGCAGGCGCGCGTTCTCGACCGTCGCGCCCTCCAGCTCCGCCATCTGCGTCTGCAGATCTTCGGCCAGGCGCCGCCGCTCCCCGATGAAGCGCACCCGCACGCCCTGGCGCATCAGCTCGCGCCCCTCGCGGCGGATGTAGAGGCGGAACAGGTTCATCAGCCCCTGCACCTCCTCGACCGACCGCTTCCAGTTCTCCGTCGAAAAGGCGAACAGCGTCAGGTGGCCCACGCCCAGGTCCGGACAGCTCTCCACGATCGCGCGCACCGCGTCCGCGCCGCGCCGATGGCCCGCCAGGCGCGGCAGGCCGCGCCGCTGCGCCCAGCGGCCGTTGCCGTCCATGATGATCGCGACATGCCCCACCGAACCGGGCCGGCCGCCGGCCTGCGCCGGCGCGTCCGCCTCCTCCACGATCGGGGCCGCCGCGGCGGCCGAGCCCTCGAGCATACGCGTCTCCCAGCGCCTCAGGGCCCGCAGCCCGGCGCGTCGGTCCCCCTTCCCCCAAGGAAAGGTCAGACCTGCATGATTTCTTCCTGCTTGCTCTCCAGCGCCGCGTCGATCTTCTTGATCGCGGCGTCGGTGAGCGACTGGATCTCGTCCGTCCACATCTTGGCGTCGTCCTCGCCCATTCCCGCGGACTTGCCCTTCTTGACCATGTCCATGCCGTCGCGGCGCACGTTGCGCACGGCGACCTTGGCGTTCTCGGCGTATTGCCCGGCGACCTTGGCGAGATCGCGGCGCCGCTCCTCGGTCAATTCGGGCACGGGCAGGCGGATGATGGTGCCGTCGACCACCGGGTTCAGGCCCAGGCCGGAATTGCGGATCGCCTTTTCCACCTTGCCGACCAGCGCCTTGTCCCAGACGTTCAGGGTGATCATCCGCGGCTCCGGCACGTTGACGGTGCCCACCTGGTTGATCGGGGTCGTCGCGCCGTAGGCGTCCACGTTCACCGGCTCCAGCATGGAGGCGGAGGCGCGGCCGGTGCGCAGCGACGCGAATTCCGAGCGCAACGAGGCGATCGCCCCGTCCATCCGACGTTCCAGATCGTCGGTGTCGATGTCGATCTCGTCGCTCATGCCGAAGGGCTCGTGCCAGGGGCGCTCGTGCTGGGCAGGCTCATGCGAGGGGGGCTCACGTTCTGTCTCCCGGGGCGGCGTTTCCCGCCTGTCTCAAGATTGCTCGACAATGGTGAATTTTCCCCTGCCGCTCAAGACCCGGGCGAATCCGCCGGGCTCGTGCAAGGAGAAGATGATCAGCGGCAGCGCGTTGTCGCGCGCCAGGGCGATGGCCGAGGCGTCCATGACCTTGAGATTCTTCAGCAGAACCTCGTCGTAGGTGACCCGGTCGTAGCGCTCCGCATCGGGATGCGTCTTGGGGTCGGCGGCATAGACGCCGTCCACCTGCGTGCCCTTGAGGATGGCGTCGCAGGTCATCTCCATGGCGCGCAGCGTGGCGGCGGTGTCGGTGGTGAAATAGGGGTTCCCGGTGCCGGCGGCGAAGATGCAGATGCGCCCCTTTTCAAGGTGCCGCACGGCGCGGCGGCGGATGTAGGGCTCGCAGATGCGGTCCATGGGAATGGCGCTGATGACGCGCGCATGCAGGCCCAGGCTTTCCAGGCTGCTCTGCATGCCCAGCGCGTTCATCACCGTCGCCAGCATGCCCATGTAATCGGCCGAGGATCGCTCCATCCCCTGCGCGCTGCCGGACAGCCCGCGAAAGATGTTGCCGCCCCCGATCACTAGGCAGATCTGCACGCCCATGTCGTGGACGGCCTTAACCTCTTCGGCGATGCGCAGGACCGTGGGGGGGTGCAGGCCGAAGCCCTGGGGACCCATCAGCGCCTCGCCCGAGATCTTCAGCAGCACGCGCTTCATCATCGGGATCGGCGCGACGGCCTCGCCGGGGACGTCCGTGGAAGGGGGGGACGGAACGGCCTCGGTCATGCGGCGACTCTCCTTGGGCGGCGGCGCGCGCACCATAGCCGCGGGCCGCGCCGGCGCAAGGCAGGAGCATGCTGCGCTGCAGCAGGGTCGACGTCGGTCGGGTCCGGGCTCATCGCGTCAGCCTATGCGCCGCCGCGCGTGACCGCGGCGTGACGGCGCGTAGGGGGGGGCGAGGCGGCGGCAAGGCGCCTTCGCCGCCGCGCGTGCGCGAACGGCTTGCGGCGCGCAGGCAGGCTCCTCAGCGCCGCGTCGGCCCGTCGCGCAGAAAGGCGACGGTGCACCGCGCGGCCTCGGCCGACAGGGGCAGCCAGGCATGCTCCGCCCGAACATCGGCCCGCGCGGCCCCCGGCAAGGCCAGCGCGCTCTCCCGCGCGACGCGGCCGTCATGGCGCCCGGTCAGTCCCAGCACGGCCCCGACGCCTGGAACCGCGCGGGTCCCGGCCACGCAGAGCGCCTGCGCGCCGGCCGGCAGCGCCGGCGCCATCGGCGCGCCCTCCGCCAGCGCGTCGAGCGCTGGCCCCAGTCGCGCCCGCGCCGAAAGCGGACCGAGCCAGGCCGTCAGCCGCGCGGCCCGCGCCGCGGCCGGCGAGCCCGCGAACGGCGCGCCCAGCGCCACGATCCGCCCCACGCGCAGCGGCGCGCGCGCCTTGAGCTGCGCCGCCAGTACGCCGCCCAGCGAGTGGCCGACCGCGTGGAAGCGCCGATCGCCGAACGCGGCCTCGGCGGCCTCGGCGGCCGTCAACGCCGCATCCTCGGCGATCCGCGCGGCCCATCGCGTCGCCGGCCAGGCCGGAGCGGCAACCTCCAGCCCCGCGGCCCGCAGCCGTCGCGCCAGCAGCCGCAGCGACCGCGGCGACCGGCCCAGCCCGTGCAGCAGCAAAACCCGCGGGGCGCCGTCGAACGCCGCGCCCGCGTCGCCCTCGACCCCTTGCGGAACGCAAACGGCGCCGGCGGATCGCTCCGCCGGCGCCGCATCGTCGGGCCTGGGTTCAGCCAAGCCGAACCCTCCGAGAAGGCTCGGACCTCAGCCCGCCATGGTCTTGGCGACCTCGGCGGCGAAGTCCTCTTCTTCCTTCTCGATGCCCTCGCCGACTTCCATGCGCACGAAGCCGGTGACCTCGATGTCGGCGCCGGCCTCCTTGACGGCCTTCTCCACCGACAGGTCCGGGTTGATGACGAAGGCCTGCTTCAGAAGGCACACCTCCTGAAAGTACTTGTTCAGCCGGCCCACGATCATCTTCTCGATGACGTTGTCGGGCTTGCCGGACTCGCGGGCCTGCTCGGTCAGCACCTGCTTCTCGCGCTCCACCAGCGCCGGGTCGAGATCCGTCTCGGTCAGCGCGGCCGGGTTGGTCGCCGCCACGTGCATGGCGACCTGCTTGCCGATCGCCGCCATCGCGTCCTTGTCGGACCCGGTCATGGCCACCAGCACGCCGATCTTGCCCATGCCGTCGGCGACGGCGTTGTGGACATAGGTCGCCACCACGTCGCCGGTCAGCTTGGACATGCGCCGCACGCTCATGTTCTCGCCGACCGTGGCGACCTTGTCGGTCACCGTCGCCTCGACCGTCTTGCCGGCCATGGGCGCGGCCAGCAGGCCCGCCACGTCCTCGACGCCCAGCGCGATGCCGGCGATCTCGCCCACCATCGCCTGGAACTCGGCGTTGCGCGCCACGAAATCGGTTTCGGAATTCACCTCCACCGTCACGCCCGCGCCCTCGCCGGCGGCGACGCCCACCAGGCCCTCGGCCGCGGTGCGGCCGGCCGTCTTGGCGGCCTTCGCCAGGCCCTTGGTGCGCAGCCAGTCCACGGCGGCTTCCATGTCGCCGTCGGTCTCGGTCAGCGCCTTCTTGGCGTCCATCATGCCCGCGCCCGTCTGGTCGCGCAGCTGCTTCACCATGCTCGCCGAAATGGCCATCGGTCGTCTCCTGCTCAGATCGCCCGTCCTCGACGCCCAAGCGACGCCGCAACGGCGGCGACGAGACGTCCATCGGGGCGCTGTGTCGGGATGGAGGCCCGCCGCGTCAAGCGCGGCGAGCGTCGTCAAATCGTCATGCGGGGCCGTCCGCGCAAGGGACGCAAGGCCGCCATGCGCCCCGTGCCCCGTGCCCCGCGCCGCGCGCGGGGCCGGCTCAGGCGTCGCTCTTGATCGCCTCGTCCACCGGCGTCTCCAACGCCGCGTCCCCCGCGGCCGCCGGGGGCTCGGCCGCCGCCGCGTCGGCCTCGGCCGTCGCGTCGCGCTGCTCGTCCATCAGCGCCGGCTCCTCCATCGGCGTCTCGGACGCGCCCGGATCCTCCAGCGTCTCCTCGGCGAACTCTTCCATCTCGCCCATGTCGAAGCCGGCCTCGCCCATCTGCGCGGCCATGCCGTCCAGCGCGGCGCGCGCCGCCAGGTCGCAATAAAGGCTGATCGCGCGGCTGGCGTCGTCGTTGCCCGGGATCGGATAGGCGATGCCCGTCGGGTCCGAATTGGTGTCCAGCACCGCCGCCACCGGAATGCCCAGCTTGTTGGCCTCGGCCACCGCCAGGTCCTCCTTGTTCGTGTCGATCACGAACAGCAGGTCCGGCACGCCGCCCATTTCGCGGATGCCGCCCAGGGACAGCTGCAGCTTGTTCTGCTCGCGCTCCAGGCTCAGACGCTCGCGCTTGGTGAAGCCCTCGGCCCCGCCCTCGAACATCTCGTCCAGCTTGCGCAGCCGGTCGATGGAGTTCGACACCGTCTTCCAGTTGGTCAGCGTGCCGCCCAGCCAGCGGTGGTTCATGTAATACTGCGCGCAGCGTTCGGCCGCGTCCGACAGCGGCTGCTGCGCCTGGCGCTTGGTGCCCACGAAGAGGACGCGCCCCCCCTTGGCGACCGTGTCGCGCACCGCCTGCAGGGCGGCGTCGAGCAGCGGCAGCGTCTGCGTCAGATCCATGATGTGGATGCCGTTGCGGTCGCCGTAGATGTACGGCCCCATGCGCGGGTTCCAACGGTGGGTCTGGTGGCCGAAATGGACGCCCGCTTCGAGAAGCTGGCGCAAAGAGATGTCAGGCAGAGCCATGGGCCTGCGGTCCTTTCGTTCCCGGTTTCGCCTCTGCGGGGTGAGGACGGCGTCGCCGTCCAACCGGAGGACCGAAACGGGATGTCTCCCCGAACCGGCCCGATCCCCGCATGCGGAATGGCGCGGCGCTTAACGCAGGGCGGCCGGGGGCGCAAGTGTCGCCTTGCGCCCCCGGCCCCGCGCGACGGCCCCGCGCGTCGGCCCCGCGCCCCCGGCCCCGCGCGACGGCCCGGGGCGACGGCCCGGGGCGACGGCCCGGGGCGACGGCCGGTCCCGGCCTGCTACGTCACCCGCCAGGGGCGCGCGCCCGCGCCGCGGATCGCGCCAGCAGCGCGGCGATCTGCGCCTCCACCTGCGGGATCAGCGCCTCCGTCGCCGCCACCGTGGCCTGGCCCAGCGTCGCGCGCGACGCCGCGTCGTCCTGCCACCACTCCGCCTCGGGCAGGTCCGCCTGGGCCGAGGCGGCGGCGTAGGGATAGCCGTTGCGCACGTCGATCAGCACGGCACGGGCCACGGCCTTGGCCTCGTCCTCGCTCGCGGCAAGGGGCTGGCCGCCCAGAACGCTGAGGTCGCGCAGACGCGAAAGGGCCCCCTTGGCGGCCCCGCGCCGACCGACCTCGTAGATCAGCACCGCATCCATGTGCTGACGCGCCGCGCCGACGCGAATGCGGGTCAGCATGTCCTGTGAATCCCGGCGCCGTCGCAGCGCCTCGGTCGGCGTCGCCGATCGTAGGGCCTGTTCGGCGATGAAGGGGTCCACCGTCGCAGGCGCGCCCAGTTCGGGCCGGCGCGCGCGCAGGGCGTCCCAGATCGCCGCCTCGCGCGCCGGGATCAGGGTCAGCCGTCCGTTCTCGATCCGCGCGATGCCCAGCCGCGCCGGAAGCGTCAGCAGCGGTTCGACCGCCGCCGCCTGCCGGACCATGGCCTCGGTGGAGACGGTCGGCGTCGACAGCGGCTCCGCCCCATCGGCGCCGCGGGTCAGGATCACCGGGTCCGGCGTGGACGGCGCCGGACCGGCCGCGCGCAGATACTCGGCGCCCGAGCTGGTCTGCACGCTCCCGTCGGCGCAGGCGGCAAGCAGAAGCAGGGGCGGAAGAAGCAGGGTTCGGATCATCTCGACCTCCATTAATGGGTATTTTCCCCATTTTTATGGACCCTGATTCCTCTTGCGGTCAAGAGAAAAATGGGCTTTTTACCCACGCAATGTCCATGCCCCACGCCCCCCTGCCCTCCGCGCTGCTGCGCGCGCTGCGTCCGCTGGCCCGCGTCGCGATGGACCGCGGGCTGGCCTTCCAACGCATCGCGGATCTGCTGAAGCGCGCCTTCGTGGAGGCCGCGGAAGCCCATTTCCGCATCGAAGGTCGGCCGCTCACCGACAGCCGCGTCAGCCTGCTCACCGGCCTGCAGCGCAAGGACGTCAAGGCCCTGCGCGGCGCGCCGGCCGACGCCGCGCGTCCCGCCGATCGGCCCTACCGGAGACTGCTCGCCGCCTGGATCGCCGAGCCCGCCTACCTCGATGCCGAGGGCCGGCCGAAGGTCCTGCCGCCCCGCGGCCCCGCGCCCTCGTTCGAAACCCTCGCCGCCGAGGTCGGCCGCGACGTCCACCCGCGCACCCTCAAGGACGAGCTGATCCGCCTGGGCCTAATGCGCGAAGGCGACGACGGCGACTTGCAGGTCGTCTCCGCCGCCGATCTGCCGCGCGACGACGAAGACGCCCTGCTCGACTGGTTCGGCGGCAATCTCGGCGATCATGCCGCCGCGGCGGCCGAGAACCTCGCGGCCGCGCCCGGTCCCGCCCCTCATTTCGAGCGTGCGGTGCGTTACGACGGCCTCTCGTCCGAGGCGCTGGACGATCTCGCGCGCTTCGCGGCCGAGGTGCAGGACGAGGCTCTGCGCCGCATCAACGCGCGGGCGCTCGAGGCGCGGCGCGGCTCGGCCGAGGGATCGACCGGCCGCTTTCGCTGCGGCGCCTTCGTGTTTCGAACCCGCGGCCAGGGAGCCGATCCATGATCCGCGCTCACATCTTCCGTCTCGCCCTTCTTCTGTCGCTGGCAGCCTGCGCCGCGCCGTCTCCGACCCCGGACCCTGCGCCGGCGCCGGAGCAACTCGACGCCGCGCCGCGGAACTGCCCCGAGCCTGCGCCCGCCGATCCGCTCGACGGAGGCTACGGCGGAACGGGGATCGAGGGCATCGACGATGACTGCCCCCGGTCTCCGAAAGCCGCCCCATGACCCTCCGCGCCTCCAGCCGGCGCCGCGACGCCGCCGCCCGCCTTCCGTCCGAGGGGTCGATCCCCGACCGGATCCCCGGTCCCGGCCTCGGCGGCCTCCTGCGCGCCGCGGACGAGCCGAAGACCATCCGCCTCAAGGATCGCGCGCCGCAGGGTCTCGCCGCCCGGCGCGTCGCCGACCTGCCGGAGCGCGCCTGCAAAGAGGCGGCCAAGCCGCATCTCCGCCCGCACCTCCGCCCCCTGACCGACGGCCGCGCCTACCCGCGCGCCAGCCTGCCGCGCAAGACCATCAGGGCCCTGCGCGCCGCGTCGCCGCCGCCCGCGCCGCCGCCGCGCGACGCCGCGACCCGCGACCCGCGACCGCCCGTCGGACGCGCCGG
>JBCBYE010000872.1:0-1500 GCA_039816075.1 Pseudomonadota bacterium
ACCGCGCCCGCCACGGGCCGCGTGCCGGATCCCGCCGAGGCGCCGGATGCGGAGCGCCGCCGCGCCGCGGAAGCGGCGCTCGATTACATGGACCTCAAACCGAACGCGCCGATATCGGACATCGCCGTCGACCGGGTTTTCATCGGCTCCTGCACCAACGCCCGGATCGAGGATCTGCGCGAGGTCGCCAAGGTGGTCGAAGGCAAGCGCGTGAAGGACGGCGTGCGGGCCATGGTGGTCCCCGGCTCCGGCCTGGTGCGCGCGCAGGCGGAGGAGGAGGGCATCGCCGACATCCTCAAGGCCGCCGGCTTCGACTGGCGCATGGCCGGCTGCTCCATGTGCCTCGGGATGAACCCCGATCAGCTGGCCCCGGGCGAGCGCTGCGCCTCCACCTCCAACCGCAACTTCGAAGGGCGGCAGGGCCGCGGCGGGCGCACGCACCTGCTCTCTCCCGCCATGGCGGCGGCGGCGGCGGTCACGGGTCGACTGACGGATGTGCGGGAGCTCGTCTGACGCGACCCGTTGAGGGCGCTCGAGCCCGTCCCTCGGGGGCATCGAGCCCCCTCGGCCCGGGGCCGCGTTCCGCGGCCTGGGGCGCCCGGCCAGTCGGACTGCGAGGTCGTCGGCGCGATCGCAGGTCCGACGCGCCGAGAACCGCCCTCCGGCGCGCTCAATCCCCCGGCGCGCCCTGGATCAGCGCCAGAGCTTCGCGCGCGCGAAATCCGATGATCGGGCGGTCGGCCATCGCCTCGAGCTGGGGCACGGCCCCGGCCGCGGCCGGACCGATCTTGCCCAGGGTCACCGCCGCCTCGCGCGATACCCGCCGATCCTCCGCGCCCAGCGCGGCCGACAGCGCGCCCGTCGCGGGCGCGGCGGCGGGTCCGAACCAGCCCAGGCGCCGAATGGCGTCCACCTGCCCGTCGGGCCCGGCCTCCGCCAACCTCTCCAGCAGGCTTTCGACGGTGACCGACGCCGGCTCCGCCGCCAGGCGCATCGCATCCTGAAGGTCGGCGTTCAGATGCGCCGCCTCGCCGATCCAGCGCACGGGAAAGAGGTAGCGGCCGAGCGCGACGCGGCGGCCCGCATCGCTCAGGTCCGGCCGCCAACGGCGCAGCGTCTCCGGCGCGGCCGCGCGACGACCGAGCCGCGCCTGCACCGCGGCGGCGAGGGGCGCCAGCTCCCACGCGCGCGGATCCTCGGCCAGCCGCGCCTCCAGCACCGCCGCAGCCTTCTCCAGCTCTCCCAAGGCGAAATGCGCCGCCCCGGCGAAGAGCGCGTGGCTGCCCGGGCCTCGGGGATCGAGCCGCCGCGCCGCCTCCACGTACCGCAGCCCCGCCTCCGCGTCGCCCGCCGCGATCAGGGTCCAGGCCATCATCAGATGCCCCTCGGGATCGCTGGGGGCGAGGAAGAGGGCCTGCGCCAGCTGAACTATCGCCATGGGCGCGAGCCCGAAAAGCGCAACCGCGGCTTGCAGGATGCACGGCGCGAAGCGGAGCAGGC
>JBCBYE010000702.1:0-2336 GCA_039816075.1 Pseudomonadota bacterium
GCCCCCGCCCCCGCCCCCGATGCAGGCGGCTCCGCCCCGCCGCCGCGGGCCGCGCGCGATCCGTTCCTGCCGCTGCGCCGCTGGGCGCGGGCGCTGCCGGGCCAGGTGTTTCTGCTGGCCGCGCCCGGCTATGACGGGCTTGACCGGCAGCGCCTGGCGGCGCTGGCGCTGGCGGCGGAGGAGGCGGGCGCGCCCATGGTCGCCTCCTCCGCCCCGCTCTACCACCATGGCCGGCGGCGGGCGCTGGCCGACGTCCTCTCCTGCATCCGCGAGGGGGTGACCATCGACAAGCTCGGCCGCCGCGCCCAGGCCAATGCCGAACGCCGCCTGCGGTCGGAGGCGGAGATGCGCCGCCTCTTCGCCGGCCACCCCGCGGCGGTGGAGCGGGCGGGGGAGATCGCGGCCCGCTGCACCTTCTCCCTCGACGAGCTGCGCTACGAATACCCCGACGAGGTGGCGGACGGCGAAGAGCCGCAGGCGCGGCTGGCCCGCCTGACCGAGGAGGGCCTGCGCGACCGTTATCCCGACGGCGTGCCGGAGCGGGTCGCCAAGCTGGCCGCGCACGAGCTGCGGCTGATCGAGAAGCTGGATTACGCCCGGTATTTCCTGACCGTCCGCGACATCGTCGCCTTCGCCGAAAGCCGCGGGATCCTGTGCCAGGGGCGGGGCAGCGCCGCCAACTCGGTCGTCTGCTACGCCCTGCGCGTCACCGCCATCGGGCCGGAGATCGCGACGATGGTGTTCGAGCGCTTCGTATCGGAGGCGCGCGACGAGCCGCCCGACATCGACGTGGATTTCGAGCATGAGCGGCGCGAGGAGGTGATCCAGCACATCTACGAACGCTACGGCCGGCACCGCGCGGGGCTCTGCGCCACGGTCATCCACTATCGCGCGCGCCGCGCCATCCGCGAGGTGGGCAAGGCCATGGGCCTGACGGGCGACGTGATCAACGCGCTCGCCTCGCAGATCTGGGGCTGGTCGACCGAGGCGATCATGGAGGCGCGGATCAGGGAGGTGGGCCTCGACCCCGCCGACCCGCGCCTGCGCCTGACGCTGGACCTGGTGAACGAGCTGATCGGCTTTCCCCGCCATCTCAGCCAGCATGTGGGCGGCTTCATCATGACCCGCGGGCGGCTGGACGAGCTGGTGCCCATCGAGAACGCGGCGATGGAGGACCGCACGGTCATCGAATGGGACAAGGACGACATCGACGCGCTGGGCATCCTGAAGGTCGACGTGCTGTCCTTGGGCATGCTCACCTGCATCCGCAAGGCCTTCGACCTGATCGCCGAGCATGGCGGCACGCGATATGGCCTGGCGACGCTGCCGCCGGAGGATCCTGCCGTCTACGACATGCTGTGCGAGGCGGACAGCATCGGCGTCTTTCAGGTGGAAAGCCGGGCGCAGATGAATTTTTTGCCGCGCATGCGCCCGCGCTGCTTTTACGACCTGGTGATCGAGGTCGCCATCGTGCGCCCAGGCCCGATCCAGGGCGACATGGTGCACCCCTATCTGCGGCGAAGGCGGGGGGAGGAGCAGGTGGAGTTCCCGTCCGACGCGCTCGGCGACGTGCTGGGCAAGACGCTGGGCGTGCCCCTGTTTCAGGAGCAGGCGATGCAGATCGCCATCATCGGCGCCGGGTTCGATCCGTCCGAGGCGGACCGCCTGCGCCGCGCGCTGGCGACCTTCCGCAAGTCCGGCACGATCCACAATTTCCGCGAGCGCTTCGTGCAGGGGATGCTGGCCAACGGCTACGATCAGGACTTCGCCGAGCGCTGCTTTTCCCAGATCGAGGGCTTCGGCGAATACGGCTTTCCCGAAAGCCACGCGGCCAGCTTCGCGCTGCTGGTCTACGCCTCCGCCTGGCTGAAGCGGCATCACCCGGCGGCCTTCGCCTGCGCCCTGCTGAACGCGCAGCCCATGGGCTTCTACGCCCCCGCGCAGATCGTGCGCGACGCGCGGATGCACGGCGTGCAGGTGCGGCCGGTCTGCGTCAACGCCAGCTATTGGGACAACGTGCTGGAACCCGCGCCCCGCTCCACCTCGGGCTTCGCGATCCGGCTGGGGTTCCGGCAGATCAAGGCGATGAAGGAGGAGGACGCGCGCTGGCTGACCGGCGCCCGCGGCAACGGCTATGCCGAGGTGGAGGATCTGTGGCGGCGCGCGGGTCTGGGGCCGGGCACGCTCAAGGTGCTGGCCGAGGCGGACGCCTTCGCCGGCCTGGGGATGGAGCGGCGCGAGGCGCTGTGGGCCGCGAAGGCGGTGGCGGGCGACAGGCCCCTGCCCCTTTTCGCCGGGCAGATGGAGGGCGAGGGCATCGTGGAGCCTTCGGTGCA
>JBCBYE010000478.1:0-3933 GCA_039816075.1 Pseudomonadota bacterium
ATGCGGCGCCGAGCCGCGGTCTCCGGGCCGGGCCGGGCCGCGGCGCGTTCAGCTTGCGCGGGCCGCGGGGCGGGCCGGGTCGGCAGGAGGCGTCAGGGGGCGCGGAGGCTCGCCCCCTGCGCCCCTTGCCGCGCCGTTCCCCGGGGCGCGCCGGCCCGGCGGTCGGTGGAGCGCCCGACCGCGGCGGCCCGGCGCAGGCGATCTCCGCCGGGCCATGGGCGGCGCGGGGCGGTCGAACGACCGCTTCCGCCTGATGACGTGAATTCTCGCGGCAGGGCGACGCAGGGGCGATTCCGCCAGGTTGATGTTCGCGGGAAAGTTGCGTTATCGTTCTTCCGCGGCCTGTTTGTCGCTCGTATGGAAGGAACTGGCCATTGGCGGACCCGGCCGGGGAAGGCGCGCGTCGAGACGCGCGCGAGCGTTTGGAGGCTCAGGTATTCGACGCGCTGGGGGTGGTTCATTCCCTGTCGCGGACGGAGGCGGTGGAGCTTGCCGGCTTCGCGGCCGGCCTGATGGCGGCGCATCTTGCGGACATCGCGGCGGTCGATCGGTCGGACGCGCAGTCGAGCGCGTTCAACTCGCTGCTGCGCCTGCGCGATGAGGTGAACGAGCTGGTCGCGGCGCTGGAAGAGGCGCCCGGGGCCGCGATGAACGGCAAGGGGCGACCGCCCAGATCGCTGGGCGCAGGCTCTCCCTGAGGCCAGGCGCTTCGCCACGCCGGGGCGTCGCGGGTCAGTCCGGCGGCGCGTCCGGGCGCAGGCGATGGAACACCGGGCCGGTCCAGGTCAGCACCTTTTCGTCGCGCTGGTTGTAGACATCGTGCCGCCAGGTCACGAGGCCGAGCCCGGGCCGCGAGGCGGAAACGCGCGCGGCGACCACGGTCACCTCGTCGCGGATGCTGTCCCCCGGCCGCACCGGCGCCAGCCAGCGCACCTCCTCCATCCCCGGAGAGCCCTGCGAGGACGGGTTGCCCACGCGCAGGGCGTGCCAGAGCCGGAAGGCGATCAGCAGGGTCTGAAAGCCTGAGGAGATCAGGCCGCCGAACTGGCTTTCGGCCGCCGCCCCGACGTCCATGTGAAAGCTCTGCGGATCCCAGCGCTGGGCGAAGTCGAGGATCATGCCCTCGGTCACGGTCGCGCTTTCGGTGCGGAAGACCTGGCCGGGGGCGAAATCCTCGAACCACAGGTCGCGGTCGGTCGGGTCGGTCATGCGGCTTCCCGCTGATAGTAGAGCAGGTCGAGCGGCGGCGCGTCGCCGGTCAGCCGCGTCAGGATCGTGTGGGCCTGGCCGCGATGATGGGTCTGGTGGTTGAAGACATGCGACATCGCCGGGGCCAGCTCCTGCGTCATGGTCATGGGGCCGGTGATGGTGGTGTAGGTGATCTCCTGCGCGAGGTCGTCCTCGGTCAGCCCATCGACCCATTGCAGGATGTCCTGATCCTGCGCCTCGCGCGCGGCGCGCAGGTCCGCGAGCGGCTCGTGCATCACGCCGTCGAGCGGGATCTTGGGCTGCGGCCAGGAGCGGAAGCGCGCCATCCAAAGGATGTCCGTGACGAGGATGTGGTTGAGGGTGTTCTGCAGCGAGCCGAAGAAGGCCCCCTCGTCGCGGCGGTACGCCTCGTCGGAAACCTGCGCGGCCGCGTCGTAGAGCCGCGCGTTGGCCCAGGCGTTGTAGCGGGCGAACATGGCGAAATGCGCTTTCATGGGATGTCCTTGCATGTTAACGCGCGGCCGGAATTCGCGGGCGGGGCCCCTGCCCCGCCGCATGCAGGACGGGAGCCTGACCCATGGCCGTGACGCGCACCTTCTCCATCATCAAGCCCGACGCCACCGCGCGCAACCTGACCGGCGCCATCAACGCCAAGCTGGAGGCGGCGGGCCTGCGCGTCGTGGCGCAAAAGCGCATCCACATGACCAAGGCGCAGGCCGAAAAGTTCTACGAGGTGCATGCCGAGCGCCCGTTTTACGGCGAGCTGACCGAGTTCATGGCCTCGGCCCCCGTGGTCGTGCAGGTGCTGGAGGGCGAGGACGCCGTGGCGAAGAACCGCGAGGTGATGGGCGCCACGAACCCGGCCGAGGCGGACGAGGGCACCATCCGCAAGGACTTCGCGCTCTCCATCGGCGAGAACTCGGTGCACGGGTCGGACAGCGCCGAGAACGCCGCGATCGAGATGGCCTACTTCTTCTCGGGGACCGAGATCGTCGGCTGACGCCGCCTCGTCTCTTTGCGGACCTTCGGCGGCCGCGCTTCCTGCCGGGGGGCGCGGCCGTCATCGTTTCGCCGCCTCCGAACGGCGGCTTCCCGGCGAAAGGCGCAAGGATGGACGACATTTGGTGACGATTGTTCGGCGCGGCGCTGGCCTTTCGGCCTAAAGTCGAACATGGACGGCGGCGCACTCCCTTTGGCCGCCGGCGCCGTCGCGGGTAGGCTGGCGCGGCAGCGCGTGCAGATGCGCATGCGAAGACGCTGCGGCGCGGCATTTGTGGGGAATTGGGGAACATCGCCATGAAATCCTTGGATCTCGTCGGAGGCGGCGTGCTCGCCGCGACGCTTCTGGTCGCCGGGCCGGCCTCGGCCACGTTCGTGACGGCCTCGCTGACCGAAGTCGGCGACGACCTGGTGTTCGCGTTCGAAGGAACGGTCGATCCGACGGGATTGAACTTCTTCCCCGCCGGCGTTTTCCCCCAGAACGAGCTCGGTCCGAGCGTTTCCTGGATAACCTCTCTGCCCGGCGAATACTCGTTCTATGAGAGCGACGGCAGCGGCGTTTTTCCGACCTTCGGGCCGGGGCCGTTGGATTCGTACTCTCGCCCTGTAGAATCCGTGTCGGTTGGAGACGCTTTCGGTTTCAACGACGAGCGCGAAGCGACGATCTACGTGCCGCGCGACTACGTCCCGAACGATCCGCTTTCGGGCACGGCCACGTTCTTCGACCTGACGCTCGCGGAGATCGGCGCGATCGAAGGCGTCTACGTCGGCAACATCGGGCGCACCACGGTCGAGTTCACGGTCGGGGCGGCCGGCGGATCGAGTGCGATCCCGCTGCCCGCCGGCGCCTGGCTGATGCTGACCGCCATGGGCGCGGTCGCTGCGTCGGCGCGGCGCCGCCGGACCTGAGCCGCGCGGCGAGACCCGCCGGCCGGCTTCGACCTGTCCCGAACGATCGGGCGCGCGGCGGGGGCCTGCGCGTCCAGCTTCGGATCGAGAGGTGTGCCGGGTCGTCCGGCGAAGCCTTGCGTTTGGCGACGGCGCCGAGAAGGCGAGTTTCGAACGTGCCCCCCCCCGCAACGACGCCAAGGGCGCGGACGAGGGAGGACGGATGATGAGCGAGGATTTCGCGCACGCGCTCGTCCCGGGCGTGCTGATCTTCGGGGCGCTGATCTCGCTGCACGTCAGGGCGTGGTTCCACGCCGCCTCGGAGGTCTGACGGGTTGCGGCGGGCGCCGGGCCGGCGGGCTGCGTCGTCTTCGTTCTGAACCTGGTCCGGCCCGGCCGAGGGCGCGCACCACGGGCGAAGCAGCGGTTCATGGGACGCCGGGGCCGGCGACGACGTCAGGCGAAGAGCGCGACCTTCTCCGAACGCCCCTCCAGCCGCGCGCGCAGGACGGCCGGGTAGAGGCGGTGCTCCAGCGGCAGGAGGCGGGCGGCGAGGGTTTCGGGGGTGTCGTCGGGCCGGACCGGCATCGCGGCCTGGCCCAGGATGGGGCCGGCGTCGAGCTGGGGGGTGACCTCGTGGACCGTGCAGCCGTGCAGGGCGACACCCGCGGCGAGGGCCTGGGCGTGGGTGTCCAGCCCGGGGAAGAGCGGCAGCAGCGACGGATGGATGTTGAGGATCCGGCCGGCGCGGCGCTGCACGAAGCCCGCCGAGAGAATGCGCATGAAACCGGCGAGGCAGACGATCTCGGCCCGCGCGCGGGCGAGTTCGGCGGCCAG
>JBCBYE010000137.1:0-8470 GCA_039816075.1 Pseudomonadota bacterium
GGAAGCGCCGATGAAGGTGAACCCGACGCTGCCGGCGAACAGCTGGATGTCGTCCACGCCCACGGAGAAATCCTCGATGGTGTCGCGGTCCGCGCGCGCCGGGCCCGAGTGGCCGTTGCGGAAGATGAAATCGTCCGCGCCGGCGCCGCCGAACATCAGATCGGCCCCCGCGCCTCCGTCGATGCGATCGTCGCCGCCGCCGCCGCGGATGAAGTCCGAGCCGCCGCCGCCGTCGATCACGTCGTCGCCGGTGTTGCCGAGGATCGAATCGTCGCCTCCGCCGCCCTGGATCGCGTCCGCGCCGCCGCCGCCGCGGATCTCGTCATCGCCGCCGCCGCCCGTGACGTCGTCGGCGTCCTTGCCGCCCAGCAGGACGTCTGCGCCGTTGCCGCCGTTGATCTCATCCGCTCCGCCCAGGCCCTTGATGCGATCGGCCCCGCCGCGGCCGATCAGCACGTCCACGCCATCCGAACCGACAAGCACGTCGGCGCGCCCCGTGCCGGTCCGGCCGTCGAGCAGATCCGTCAGAACCTCGCGCGTACCGAACGCGGCGTCCTCGCGCGACAACGAGCCGAGCTGAAGCGAGAACGTCTCGGTCCCTTCGGCGCGCCCATCCTCGCGAAGTTGAAACCGAAGGGTCTTCGCGCCGCTTTCGCCGGCCGCGAACACGACCTCGCCGGTCACGTCCTGGCCGGGTTCGAGGTCGGTCCGCTCCAGATCGTTCAGCGACCAGGCGACGGAGACGCGCTTGGAATCGTCGCCGGCGCGCACGATCGTGAACTTGATCGTCTGACCCTCGACCACTTTCGCGCGTGCGCCATGGGCGTAGACCAGCGTCTCGCCCACGGTTTGATCGAACGATCCCTGACCGCGCGGGGTGGCGGCGAAAACCGGATCCGCGGCGCCCTCCGACCCCGGCGCGCCGACGGTCGCGGCGAAGCTGTCGCCGTTCGAGCCGGAATCGCCGTCCGCGCCCTGCGACCCGCCGAAGCCCACGGCGCCGGCGACGCCTCTGACGCCCCCTGCGCCTAAGGATCCTCCTGCGGCGCCCAACCCGCCATCGCCCGCTTCCGCAAGGCCGGCGCCGACGGAACCCAAACCGGTCAGAACCTCGATCACGCCTGCGTTCACGATCCCCGCCGAGGCCGAGCCGCCGACGCCGCCGACGCCGCCAAGGCCTCCGTCCCCCCCGTCGCCGCCGTCGCCGCCGCCAGGGGCGGTGGCGAAGATGACGCCGTCTCCGCCCGTGCCGCCGTTGCCGCCTTTGCCGCCGTTTCCGCCGCTTCCGCCCGCGCCTCCGTCGCCGGCGACGGCCGAACCGGACTGAAACACGACGTCCGTCAGCGAAAGCGTGCGGCCCGAAGTTGCGATGTGAACGACGCCGGCGGCGGCATTCCCGCCGGTGCCGCCATTGCCGCCGGCCCCGCCGTTCTCGCCATCGACTCCATCGGACCCGCGATTGCCGTCGGGCGCCTTTGAATCCGCCAGCGAGAACCCGGCGTCGCCGCCGTCTCCGGCCTCGCGGCCGTCCTGGGCGCGCGCGTGGTTGTCCACGAAGGTCACCTGTTCGAGCGACAGAACTCCCTGATTCACGATCGGCGCCGAGTGCACGGCGGGATCAGGTATGCTCGGCGCGTTCGTGAACCAGGTGCCGTCGCCGTGCTGGCCGGGTTTGCCCTTTATGCTGTTAGAGAGGAGGCCGGTCACATGCTGGAACCAGGGGACGTCGGTGTCGCCGTCGGCGCCGTTCCCGGCCTTCCCGTTCGGCGGCGGCGCCTCCGGGTCTAGGCCGGTGAAGATCACGCCTCGGACGGTCACGTCGGCGTTAGGGCCGATCCGCAGCATCGACATGCCGTCGCCGGCGCGAAACGTCACGTCGGCCACGCCATCGCCGTCGCGGTCGCCGTCGATGATCAGCGCGCCGTTGGTTACGGAGGACGGCGCGAAATCATGATCCACCCCACGCACCGTCGTCACGTTCTCCGCGAAGACGATTCGGACGTCGGTGAGCGCCGCCTCGGCCTGCGCCAGCGCGTCCGCGAAGGTCGTGACGTCGTCGTCCGGCTCGCTTGTCCCGGCGGCGCGCGAGTCGACGGTGATCGTGATCAGGGCTGGCCCCTGCGCCGGCGGTGATTGCGCTGTTCGGCAAACTGTTAACGCAAAGCGGGCGCCGACCCAACGGCGCCCGCTTCGGGCTTTCGCGATGCGATCACGCGCTCATGGCGCGCGATCGTGCGAGGTGCGGGGCCTCACGAGGCGGGCGACAGGCCCCACTTCACCGCCGTGCGCTGGAAGAAACCGTTCAGGGTTTTGATCTTGATCCAGTTGTTCACGTAGTTGATCCAGACCTGATCGTCCTGCGGTAGCAGCATCGCGATGGGCGAGGGCGCGCGCGCCGTGGTCACCGGCACCATGGAGACGTTGGGGAACTTCTCCATCAGCGTCGCGCCCTCGATGTTGGAGGTCACGAAGACGTCGGCGCGCCCCGCCAGCACCTCCTGGTATCCGCGGGCCGGCGCCTCGACCACCTTGATCTCGGCGTTCGGGAACCACTCCTTCACGAATTTCTCGAAGGTCGTGCCGAGGGTGGTGGCCACCACCACCTCGGACTGGTCGATGTCGCCCCAGTCGGCGAAGCGATCGGCCTTGTCCTCGGTGGTGAACGGCACGATCACCACGGTCAGATAGCTGTCCGAGTAGCCCGCCGCCTTCATGCGCGCCGGGCTGATCGAGGCGGAGCCGGTCATGTGGTACTGGCCCGCCACCACGCCCTGAACCAGCGTCTTCCAGTCCGTCGCGACGAATTCCAGCTCCACGCCCAGATCGGCCGCCAGCTCCGTCATCACGTCGATGTCGTAGCCCTTGTAGCTGTTCGAGGCCGGGTCGCGCACGCTCATCGGGTTCCAGTCGCCGGTGGTGCCGACCTTCAGCACGCCGCCGTTGAGGATCTCGTTCAGCGCCGACTGCGCCTGGGCCGCGCCCGGCAGCGCCAGCAGGGCCGCCAGGCCGAGGGCGAGGATGGTTTTCATGGGGTCGGTCTCCCTGGTCTCGCGCCGGTCCGCCCGGGGGGCGTGGGCCGGTCCGCGGTCTTGCGACCCGCGCGTCCTGCCCGAGTCTTCGCGGTGAACGATACCGATTTGGCCGGGCGCGTCACCCCTTGGGGCCGCGGCGCGGCCGCAGCGCGCCGCCGGCGCCTCTGGGCGGAATGCCGCGCCGCGGGGCGGGGGCCTGCGGTTGGACCCGCGCGCGCCGCCCGCTAGGCTTGACGTCCAAGCCGCCCCGGAAAGGATCGCCATGCTCGACGCCGCCCTCCCGCCCGCCGTCGAAATGCGCGGCGTCGGCAAGCGCTTCGGCGGCTTCCAGGCCCTGCGCGGCATCGATCTGACCCTCGCGCCCGGCGAAAAGGTGGTGGTCTGCGGCCCCTCCGGCTCCGGCAAATCCACCCTCGCCCGCTGCATCGTGCGCCTCGAAACCCATGACGAAGGCGTGATCCGGGTGGAGGGGCGGGAGCTGTCGGGCGACCCCCGCTCCGTCGCCGCGATCCGGGCCGAGGTCGGCATGGTCTTCCAGCAGTTCAACCTCTTCCCGCACATGACCGTGCTGGAGAACCTGACGCTCGGCCCCATGAAGGCCCGCGGCCTGAGCCGCGACGCGGCGGAGGCGCGCGCCCGCGAGCTGCTGGAGCGCGTGCGCATCCCCGAGCAGGCCGACAAGAAGCCCGGCAAGCTTTCGGGCGGGCAGCAGCAGCGCGTCGCCATCGCGCGGTCGCTGGCGATGGACCCCAAGATCCTGCTGTTCGACGAGCCGACCTCCGCCCTCGACCCCGAAATGATCGCCGAAGTCCTCGACGTCATGGTGGAGCTGGCGGAGGGCGGCATGACCATGCTGGTGGTCACGCACGAGATGGGCTTCGCCCGCCGCGTCGCCGACCGCGTCGTCTTCATGGATGCCGGCGAGATCGTGGAGACCGCGCCCCCCGCCGAGCTTTTCGAAGCGCCCCGGACGGAGCGCTGCCGCCGCTTCCTCGACAGGATCCTGAGCCATTGACCCCTCTCGACCCCGCCGCCCTCGGCGCGCCCGCCGCGACCCCCGCGCCCGCGCCGCGCCCGCTCTTCGACCGCATCGCGCCCTATGCCATCCTCGGGCTGATCGCGGCGATCACGCTCTGGGCGGTGGTCTCGCCGTCCGAGGGGGGCGGGAACTGGGGCTGGTACGTGGTGAATCCCTGGACCGCGTCGGGCCAGGCCAACCTGCGCTTCATGATCTCCGGCCTCGGGATGACGGTGGGTCTCTCGGTCACCGCCATGGCCATCTCAATCACGCTGGGCCTGCTGGTGGCCCTGCCGGCGATCGGAGAGAGCGTGTGGGGGCGGCGCCTCAACCAGGTCTATGTGGAGCTGGTGCGCGCCGTCCCGATCCTGGTCCTGATCCTGTGGGTCTATTACGGCCTGCCCGTGGTGGCGGGCGTGACCATCGGCGTCTTCTGGGCCGGCGTGCTGGCCCTGGCGCTGTCGGACAGCGCCTTCGAGGCCGAGATCTTTCGCGCCGGCATCCAGAGCATCCCCAAGGGCCAGATGGAGGCGGCGCAGACCGTGGGCCTCAGCTGGACCCAGGCCATGCGCTACGTGATCCTGCCGCAGGCGTTGCGGAGGATCCTGCCGCCGCTGGCGAACCAGTTCGTCTACATGCTGAAGATGAGCGCCCTGGTCAGCGTCATCGGCGCGCAGGAGCTGACGCGCCGGGCGAACGAGCTGGTGGTGACGGAGTACCGCCCGCTTGAAGTCTACAGCGTGCTGGTGCTGGAATATCTGGTGCTGATCTTGGCCGTGAGCCAGGCGGTGCGTTGGGTTGAACGGCGGCTGGGAACGGGGGAATGAGTCTTCGCAGCCAAAGACAGTTTACAGCGAAGTTTGGACTGCCGTAGGAAAGGTCTCTCGAAGACCAAGGGTTATCATCGTTGCCCCCCCATAGACTAGTGGTATTGGGTATTGTAAAATTAGCGCTCCAAGATCATTATTAAAAACATATAAGAAGCACAGCAGGCCTGTAGGTACTTTCAATGATCCGACTGAAACCTTCACGAAATCTATATTGTAATTTATATCACAATACCATCTAATGTAAATTTGAACGTAGAGATAATGACAAATAATGACTAGAATGAGCCCAGTTGCCTCAAATGCAAATAGCTCTGCTCCGCTGCTCGGAGATGCGCTCTTAGCAAAGCTACCAAATAGAGAGTAAAATTCCGAAAAACTCACTTTCTCATGCCTCCATGAGCGAAGACAATATAGTAAAGGCTAACGCCAACACTGAGAATGGCGACCCAGTTCTCCAAAACCAACGAAACAGTGGAGCTCGAATCTAAATCTACGCGGCGTACATCGTCAAGTGCTGCAAGCGCGCCTAGGTATATAAGCGCGGTAAAAACTACCGTAAATACTGATCCAAATTGTATTGCTCGGAAAATCTGACGAACATAGACTACAAGAGTTCTCAGCGCGCTCTTGACCATCCGTGAGAGATGTGAATTTTGGCCGTTGCCAAGCAATGATCATCTCCACATCGAATAATGGATCCATTGGTACAAGCCTGTTCATGATATCACATTCGTACAAGCATATCTACCGCTCCAACTCCGCCCGCAGCCGCCGCACGAACGCCCAAACCCCCAGCACCACCACCGGCGTGATCGCCGCCGTCAAAAACCCTTCCGAAACCCCGGTCTCCTCCGACACCGGCTTGAGCATGTAGGCCCCCAAACTCACCGCGTAGTAGCTGATGGCGACCACCGAGAGGCCCTCCACCGTCTTCTGCAACCTCAACTGCAGGTCCGCGCGGCGGTCCATGCTTTCCAGCAGGCGCTGGTTCGACAGGCTCATCGCCACGTCCACCCGCGTGCGCAGCAGGTCCGCGATGCGCGCCGCGCGGGTCGACAGCTCCGCGATGCGCGCCTGCGCCGCGCGGCAGGTGCGCATCGCTGGGTCATAGCGGCGCGCCATGAACTCGCGGATCGTCTGGCGACCGCCCATGCGCGATTCCCGCAACGTGTCGATGCGCTCGTGCAGGATCGTCTCATAGGCCTGCGCCGCGCCGAAGCGGAACGCGCCGTCGGTGGCCATGCGCTCGATCTCCGCCGACTTCACCGTCAGCACGTCCAGCGTCTTGCGCGCGCTCTCGCTGTCGTCGGCGATGCCGCGCATCAGGGCCGCCAGATCGCGGTCCACCTCCGTCAGCCGCCGCAGCGCGCGTCGCGCGATCGGCAGGGCCAGCATGGACATCGCGCGATAGGTCTCGATCTCCAGCAGCCGCTGCACCAGCCGGCCCAGGCGCCGGGGCCCCAGCTCCGGCTGCGCCAGCACGGCGAAGCGCACCATGCCGTCCTCGTGGATGCGGAAATCCGAGGCCACCGTCGCCTGGCCGTCCGAGACATGGCTCGCCGCCAGGCTCTCGCGCACGAACCATCGCTCCAGCCCGTTGGTCAGGCGCGTCTCGGCGGTTTCGCGGCTCTCCACCGCCTCCACCCGCACCAGGGCGGCGGCGATCACCTCGCCCGGGGCGTCCAGCAGCCAGTCCTGCGGAAACAGCGAGAACGTCGTGCCGTCGAAGGGCACGTCCGCCGTTCCCTCGCCGAACAGGGTGTAGGAGACGAACTCCGTATGGCTCTCCCATTTCAGCATCACGCGGCCCAGCGAGCCCACGTAATGGTCGGCCCCGGGCGGCGGATGCGGGGCGCCGAAGCGATCCAGCAGGATGCGCAGGTGGTCGCGATCCGTCTCCGGATCCCGCTCCGCCGCGTTGCGCGCGACCTTGAAGGCCACATGCACCGCGCGGCAGGGCGCGGTCAGCTGCGGAAACGGGCGCGCATGCAGCTCCAGCGCCAGGGCCAGGCGCTGCGGATGCTGCGGGGGAAGCTGGGCGGCGGCCATGGGGCGTGCAAAATCCTTCCGTCAGGCGGAATGCGGGTGTTCGCCGCCGCAACATGGGGCGCGGCGGCGCAATGACCAATGCAGGAAAGACGACTGTGGCCGCAGGGCCTCGAATGGCGGCCGCCGATGCCTCAGGCGGCCGCGGCGCGCGCGTCCGACAGCGCCTCGGGCAGGGCCGCGGCCAGCGCGTCCAGATCCGCCGGCCGCCCGGCCGACACGCGGATGCAGCGCGTCTGCGGCGCCACGAACGGCATGCGCACGAACACGCCGCGCCCCACCAGCCCGTCCAGCACCGCCTTGGCGAAGGCGCCGTCGCCGCCGCAATCGACCGCCACGAAATTGGCGGCCGAGGGCAGGGCGGTCAGCCCGTTCGCCGCCGCGATCTGGCCGATGCGGGCGCGCGCCATCTCCACCTGCCCGCGCACATGCGCCAGCCAGGCGGCGTCGCCCAGGGCGCCCAGCGCCCCGGCCTGCGCCACGCGCCCCACGCCGAAATGGTTGCGCACCTTGTCGAACGCCTGGACCAGCCCCGCATGCCCGATGCCGTAGCCCACGCGCAGCCCGGCGAGCCCCCGGGCCTTGGAGAAGGTGCGGAACCGGATCACCCGCGGATCCGACGCATCGAGCGGCGGCAAGGCCTCCTCCGGCGCGAATTCCGCATAGGCCTCGTCCAGGCACAGCACGCAGCCGTCCGGCACGCGCGCGATCATGTCCTGGATCACCGCGGCGCCGTGCCAGGTGCCCATGGGATTGTCGGGATTGGACATGTAGACCAGCGGCGCGCCCGAGGCCCGCGCGGCGTCGATCAGCGCCTCGGGGTCCTCGTGGTCGCCATGGAAGGGCACGGCGACGCGCCGCCCGCCGAAGCCGGCCACGTGGAAGTTGAACGTCGGATAGGCGCCGTCGGAATTCACCACCGGCGTGCCCTCGGCCACCAGCAGTCGGCACAGAACGCCGAGCAGCCCGTCGATGCCCTCGCCGATGATGATGTTCTCCGGCGCCACGCCGTGATGCTCCGCCAGCGCGCCGCGCAGGGCATGCAGGGTGGGATCGCCGTACATCCACAGGTCCGGCAGCACCGCCTGCATGGCCGCGATGGCCTTGGGCGACGGGCCGAACACGCTCTCGTTCGCGCCCAGCCGCGCGTCGAAGGCGCGGCCCATGGCGCGCTCCTGCGTCTCCGGCCCCACGAAGGGCACGGACGAGGGCAGTCGATCCGCCAGCGGCGTCAGTTTCGGTCCGGTCATGGCATCCTCCCCGCGCCCGAGGTCTTCGCCCCGGGTCTTCAGGCCCCGCTCGCTTCGCCGGGGTGCGGCGGAGGTAGCGAAGCGCGACGCCCCGGTCAATCGCCTCGCAGAACGGCGGCGAGCGCGGGCGCGTAGCGGCGCGCCCCGGCGGGCGAGACATGCGCCGCGTCGGAGTAGAGCGCCTCGCCCGCCGCCGTCGTCTCGCAGCGTCCCGTCGCGGGGCAGAACAGGGGCAGAGCGGAGACGATCTGCACGCCCTCGGGCAGCAGCGCCGCCAGCGCCGCCTCCTCCGCC
>JBCBYE010000066.1:0-11662 GCA_039816075.1 Pseudomonadota bacterium
CCCCCCCGCCGGAGCCCGCCATGACCCTCCTGATCCTCGGCCTCATCCTGTGGTGGGCGACCCACCTGTTTCCGCTGATGGCCGCCGGCCGCCGCGACGCCTTCGCGGCGCAGATCGGCGACGGGCCCTACAAGGGCGCCTACTCGCTCATCTCCGTCGGCGCGATGATCCTCACCATCATCGGCTACCAGAACGCGGCCTTCGTCAACGTCTGGCAGCCGCCGGCCTGGGGCGTCCATCTCAACAACCTGATGATGCTGATCGCGGTCGGCCTCTTCGCGGCGTCGCACTCCAAGGGCAACGCCAAGCGGGTCGTCCGGCACCCGATGCTCCTCTCGGTGATCGTCTGGGCAGCGGCGCATCTGCTGGTCAACGGCGACCAGGCCTCGCTCGTGCTCTTCGGCGGATACGGCGCCTGGGCGGCGGCGGCGATCTTCGCCGCCAACGCCCGCGACGGCGCCTGGATCAAGCCGGCCCCTGCGCCGCGCAAGAAGGACTGGCTGCTCGTCGCCATCACGCTCGCGGCCTTCCTGGTCTTCACCGCCATCCACGCCTGGCTCGGCATCTGGCCCTTCCCGGGCTGAGGGGCGGGCCCCGATGCAGGTCCCGGGCTTGCGCGCCCGGGCCGGCCGCGCCTGCCTCGCCCTCGGCGCGGGGGCCTGCGCCGCGGCCCTGATCCTCGGCGCCCCATTTCCGACCGCGACCGCGACCTCGCCGGCCCCCGGCCCGGGCGAGGTCGCCGCCTGGCTCGCGGCCTCCCTCGTGCCCCTCGCGCTCGGCCGCCTCGCGCAGCAACGCCTCGGCCGCCGGCGCCGCCGAGCGCGGCCCGCCACGAAAAAGGCCCCGGGATCGCCCCCGGGGCCTTCGCGTCCGCGACTCGGGCCGCGGCCCGGAGGGCGGCTCAGTAGAGAGCCACCGGATTGATCATCGCCTGCACCGTCCCGCGGATGCGCGCCTGACCCAGAACGAACAGGAACTCGTTCACGCCGTCCTCCAGCACCGGGCCGGTGTTCATGGTCTCCAGCAGGTAGATGCCGTGCTGCATCAGCGTGATCACATGGCCGTAGAACACCCGGTCGCCCTCGGGCGCGGGCACCGGCTCCACGCCCCAGGTGTCGGCGCCGATGGCCAGCGGGTTCAGCGAGGCGAGCCAGGCCATCCCCTCGTTGTTCGGCCCCGGCTCGCCCGACACCCAGGCCTGCGGATCGGCCTCGTATTTCGCATCGGTCCAGCCGGTGTGGATGAGGATGATGTCGCCCTCGCCCATCTCCACGCCCTGCGCCTCGGCGGCCTCCATCATCTCGGCGGAGCCCCAGCTTTCGCCCGCCTCCAGGAAGTCCTTCCCGAAATGCGCCGCCATATCCAGGATCACGGCGCGCCCGACCAGCGGCGGCACCGCATGGGTGCCCAGCTTGGTGAGCCCGGTGATCGGGGCGATCTCCTTCTCATCCAGGCAGTTGTAGTACATGCCGTTCTCGCCCAGATGCCCCAGCCCGTCGAGCTGCGAGCCGATGCCCACCCAGGTCTGGATCAGGTCGTCGTTGTAGTTCCCCTCATAGCCGAAGCCGGTCAGCTTCTGGCCGCCCTGCTGGTTCGGCTGCACCACCTGCAGGTTCAGCGACCGCGGCGGAAAGGCGGGGGTGTTGCTGTCGATGACCACGCCCAGCGGGCGCGAGATGCCGCGCTCGACCAGCTGCGAGGCCAGGCGCACGCGCTCCGGCGTGATGAGGTTGGCGGAGCCGATTTCGTCGTCGGCCCCCCATTTCGACGGCTCGCACTCCTGTGCGAGGGCGGCGGAGCCGACGAGCGCGAAGCCCGCCGCGGCGACGCCGCGGATGACGGAACGGGTGTTCATGGCGTTTCCTCCCGAGGACCTTGAGGCGGCCCGGCCTTTTCATTTTTGGAGGACACAAGTTCGCCGGTCCGAGGCCATTGGGTCAATATGGTATACTATATCAATACTTGAGCCGACCGACCTCCGCCCCCGGTTGCGCCGCGCCGCGGCAGGACTATTGTGCACCGCGGCATACGCAGACGGGAACGGGGATAAGGACGGGGCATGAGCGGCGCGAAGACCAATCCGGGCAACTTCTTCGAGGATTTCGAGGTCGGACAGGTCCTGCGCCATGCCACGCCGCGCACGCTGACCGACGGGGACAGGGCGCTCTACACCGCGCTCTACCCCACACGTTTCGCCCTGCCCTCGTCCGACGCCTTCGCCCGCGCCTGCGGCCTGCCGCGCTCCCCCTTGGAGGAGCTGATCGGCTTTCACGTCGCCTTCGGCAAGACGGTGCCGGACATCTCGCTGAACGCCGTGGCGAATCTCGGCTATGCGGAATGCCGCTTTCTGCGCCCGCTATACCCGGGCGACACGCTCTCCACGAGCTCCGAGGTCATCGGCCTGCGCGCGCTGTCCAACGGCAAGGCGGGCGTGGTCTGGGTGCGCTCCACCGCCCGCCTCGCCGACGGCGCCCCGGCGCTGGAATGGACGCGCTGGGTCATGGTGCGCAAGCGCGACCCCAACGCCCCGGCCCCGGCGACGACCGTGCCCGACCTGGCCGAGGCCGTCGCGCCCGAGGCGTTGATCGTGCCGGAGGGGCTCGACTTTTCGGCCTACGACTTCGACGCGGCGGGCGAGCGCTGGCGCGTCTCCGACTACGCGCCCGGCGAGATCATCCACCATGTCGACGGCGTCACCGTGGAGGAGGCGGAGCACATGATGGCCACGCGCCTCTGGCAGAACACCGCCAAGGTGCATTTCAACGCCCGGGCGCGCGAGGACGGGCGGCGTCTGATCTATGGCGGCCACGTCATCTCGCTGGCTCGCGCGCTTAGCTTCAACGGCCTGGCCAACCTGCAATGGATCGCCGCGATCAACGGCGGGACCCATGCCGCGCCCTGCTTCGCCGGCGACACCGTTCACGCCTGGTCCGAGGTGCTGGACGTCGCCGAGACGGACGCGCCGGGCGTCGCGGCCCTGCGCCTGCGTCTCGTGGCGACGACCTCGGCCGAGCCCGGTCCGCTGCATGGCGAGGACGGCAAGCCTGCGCCCGGCATCCTGCTGGATCTCGACCTCTGGGCGCTCGGCCCCGCCTGACGCGGTTTTGCGTTGAGACCTGCGCCCGCCGCCGTATCGTGACGCAGCGGCAGGGTCGCCTGGGCGACGAGCGACGAGCGGGGAGCGGGCGGATGCAGGGATGGACAGCCGGGATCGCGGCGGCGATGGCCTGGACCGCCGTCGCGGGCGGCCCGGCCCCGGCGTCCGAGAGCCTCTGGCAGCCGGCGCCCTTCGATGCGCCCTGCGCCGGCGAGTGCCGCGGCACGGTCTTCGTCGGGCGCTTTCTCGACACCAACATGACCGACGTCTTCCTGCCCGTCGATCCCGACTTCGCCCCGCCGTGGGAGTGGCGGATGCCGGCCGATCACATCGTCTCCGGCGCCCTCTCCCGCCGGCTCGGAACCGTCGCCGGCGTGCTGGATCTGGAGGCCGCGGCCGGCCTCGGCCAACGCTTCGGAGAGCCGGCGACCGAGGTATGGGGCGCCCTCTACGCCCGCTGGACCGCCTTTCCCTGGAACGACCGGCTGCGCACCAGCGTCGCCGTCTCCACCGGTCTGAACTGGGCCAGCCGCGTCACCCCGCGCGAGCGGGAGCGCTCCGCCGGTCCCGAGGAGAGCCGCCTGCTGCACTATCTGTCGCCGGAGCTGACCGTGGCGCCGCCGTCCTGGACGCGCACGGACCTGGTGCTGCGCTTCCACCACCGCTCCGGCGGCGGGCAGATCTGGGGGGACGGCGCGCTCTTCAACGGCGTCTCGGAAGGCGCGCAATACCTCAAGCTCGGGATTCGTCAGCGCTTCTGACCGCGCGCCGCTCCGCGTCACGCTTGTGATCACGCAGTCCGGCCCTGTGATCACAGGCCCTTTCGCCAGCCTGCGGAAAAGCGCCGCATCCGGCGCGAAACCTACGCAATTCTAGGCATTGCGTCCTTGGATGCGCTTCCGCGGCGGCGGCATGAGGGGTATGCAGTCGAGTGCAACCCGTGGCGGGTCGCAACCGGATCGCTCGCCACGACCACGGCTGGGAGGGCTTGGCATGGCCGACGTGAACCGGGGCGACCGACCGCTCTCCCCGCATCTGGACATCTACAAGCCGCAATGGACCTGGGTGCCCTCGATCACGCATCGCATCACCGGCTGCGGGCTGACCGCGGGCGCGCTGCTGCTGGTCTGGTGGCTGCTGGGCGCGGCCGTGGGCGGCGACTACTTCGCCATGGTCGACGGCGTCGCCTCCAGCTGGATCGGTCTTCTGATCTGGTTCGGCTGCACCTGGGCGCTGATGTATCACGCGCTCAACGGCGTGCGGCACCTGATCTGGGACAGCGGCCGGATGTTCGAGATGGAAACCGTCGAAGCCTCCGCCAAGGGCGTGGCCTACAGCTCGATCGGCCTGACCGTGCTGGTCTGGCTCGGCCTGGCGCTGTGAACGGGGGGAGGATCGCATGAGCTATCGCACCGATTACGCCCGCGTCGCCGGGCTTGGCGCCGCCAAGGAAGGGGTCAAGCACTGGTGGGAGATGAAGCTCACCTCCATCGCCTTGATCCCCCTGTCGATTTTCGCGCTCTGGCCGCTGGGCGGCCTGATCGGATCCGGCGATCCGGCCCTGGCGGCCGAGGTTTATGCCGCGCCCTGGAACGCCGTGATGATGGTGCTGTTCCTGGCCGTGACGTTCCGCCACCTGCAGCAGGGCGTTCAGGTGGTGATCGAAGACTATGTCCATGACGCGGGCCGGCGCACGATCGCGCTGGTCCTGAACAGTCTGCTCTGCGTCTTCTTCGGCCTGTCCGGCGTGTTCGCCGTGCTGAAGATCGCCTTTTCGGGCTGAGGGTTAGGGAGAGTTCCATGGCGGCTTACGATTTCATCGACCACACCTACGACGTCGTCGTCGTGGGGGCCGGCGGCTCCGGCCTGCGCGCGACGCTCGGCATGGCCGAGCAGGGGCTGAAGACCGCCTGCATCACCAAGGTCTTTCCCACGCGCAGCCACACCGTCGCGGCGCAGGGCGGCATCGCCGCGAGCCTGGGCAACATGGGCCCGGACCATTGGCAGTGGCACATGTACGACACCGTCAAGGGCTCCGACTGGCTCGGCGACACCGACGCCATGGAGTATCTGGCGCGCGAGGCCCCCAAGGCGGTCTACGAGCTGGAGCACTACGGCGTTCCGTTCAGCCGCACCGAGGAGGGCAAGATCTACCAGCGCCCCTTCGGCGGCCACACCACAGAGTTCGGCGAGGGTCCGCCGGTGCAGCGCACCTGCGCCGCGGCGGACCGGACCGGCCATGCGATCCTGCACACGCTTTACGGCCAGAGCCTGAAGAACAACGCCGAATTCTTCATCGAACACTTCGGCATCGACCTGATCATGACCGAGGACGGCGCCTGCCAGGGCGTCGTGACCTGGGAGCTTGAGACCGGCCGCATGCACCGCTTCAACGCCAAGATGGTGGTGCTGGCGACGGGCGGCTACGGCCGCTCCTACTTCTCGGCCACCTCGGCCCATACCTGCACCGGCGACGGCGGCGGCATGGTCGCGCGCCAGGGCCTGCCCCTGCAGGACATGGAATTCGTGCAGTTCCACCCCACGGGCATCTACGGCTCCGGCTGCCTCATCACCGAGGGCGCGCGGGGCGAGGGCGGCTACCTCACCAACTCCGAGGGCGAGCGGTTCATGGAGCGCTATGCGCCCACCTACAAGGACCTGGCGTCGCGCGACGTGGTCAGCCGCTGCATGACCATGGAAATCCGCGAGGGCCGCGGCGTGGGCAAGGACGGCGATCACATTCACCTGCACCTCAACCACCTGCCGCCCGAGGTGCTGGCGGAGCGTCTGCCCGGCATTTCGGAAAGCGCGCGCATCTTCGCCGGCGTGGACCTCACCAAGGAACCGATCCCGGTTCTGCCCACCGTGCACTACAACATGGGCGGCGTGCCGACGAACTATTGGGGCGAGGTGCTGGACCCCACGCCCGAAGATCCCGACCGCGTCGTGCCGGGCCTGATGGCCGTGGGCGAGGCGGGCTGCGCCAGCGTGCACGGGGCCAATCGCCTCGGCTCCAACTCGCTGATCGACCTGGTGGTCTTCGGCCGCGCCGCCGCCATCCGCGCCGGCAAGACGGTGGAGCGGGAGGGCGCCAATCGCCCCCTCAACGCCGCCTCCGTCGACAAGGCGATGGAGCGGTTCGACCGCATCCGCAACGCCGAGGGCTCCACCCCGACGGCGGAGCTGCGGCTGGACATGCAGAAGGCCATGCAGGAGGACGCCGCCGTCTTCCGCACCGAGGAGACGCTGAAGTCCGGCTGCAACCGCATCGCGGCGCTGTGGCAGGGAATGGCGGACATCAAGGTGACGGACCGGTCGCTGATCTGGAACTCCGACCTGATGGAAACCCTGGAATTGGAGAACCTCATGGCCAATTCCATCACCACCGTCTTCTCGGCCGAGGCGCGTCACGAAAGCCGCGGCGCCCATGCGCGCGAGGATTATTCCGAGCGCAACGATGCCGACTGGCGGGTGCATTCGCTGGCCAAGGTCTCCGAAACCGGGGGCGTGGAGCTGAGCTATCGCCGGGTGGTGACCGACCCGCTGACCGACGAGGACGAGGGCGGCATCGCCATGAAGAAGATCGCGCCCAAGGCGCGGGTCTACTGAGGCCCGGGCGATGGCGGGGGCCGGAGGGGTGCGGGCGACGGCGGCGCGCAAGCTGTTCCAGTGGGCGCGTCGGCTCGACCCCATGGTCGCCGCGCCCAGCCGGGGGCCGCGCACCTGCCCGATCTGCAGCTATTCCGGCCCGTTCCTGCCGGCGGGGCTCTCGCCCCGGCCCGACGCCCGCTGCCCGCGATGCGGGTCGTTGGAGCGGCACCGCGTGCTCAAGACGCTGGTGGATCGATCGCAGGGGATGGACGCGCTGGGGCGGGTTCTGCACTTCGCCCCCGAAACGTTCGTCGAGGATATTCTGCGCCCGCTTTCAACCGGTTACGTGACCACCGATCTCTTCATGCCCAATGTGGACCAGCGCCTGAACATCGAGAAGCTGGACCTGGAGGACGCCAGCTTCGACACGGTGATCTGCATTCATGTGCTGGAGCATGTCAGCGACGCGGCCGCCCTGCCGGAACTGCTGCGCGTGCTGCGCCCGGGCGGAACGGCGGTGCTCGACGTGCCGATCGCCTGGTCCATGGACGAGACCTACGAAAACGAGGCTGTGACGTCGGAGACGGATCGGCTGCTGCATTTCGGCCAGCCGGACCATGTGCGCATGTACGGCCGGGATTTCGCCGATCGGGTGGCGGCGGCGGGGTTCGAGGTGGAGCACTTCACCATCCCCTCGCCCGACGCCATCGGGATGGGGATCGGCCATGGCGCGCGGATGCTGCTGGCGCGCCGGCCCCAGGCCGTCGCGGCATGAGCGCCGACGGCCCCTTCGCAGATCGGTCGGCGGCGGAGATCGAGCGGGTCCTGGCGTTTCGGGCCGAGCGATCCCTGATGCATTTCAAGGACTTGGCGGAGAACGGGCCGGTCCGGGAGTGCCCGATCTGCGGCTATGTCGGCCGCTTCAGCCCGGTGCGGCACAAGCCGTCGATCTGGTGCCCGAGCTGCGACAGCCGCCCGCGGCATCGGCTGCTGAAGCTGTGGCTGGACCGGTGCGCGATCGGGTCGGGGGCTCGGGTTCTGCATTTCGCGGCGGAGCCGTGGCTGCGGGGGGCGATCGGGGAGGTGGCGGAGTATTGCACGGCCGACCTTAACGACCGGTTCGAGCTGCAGCTCGACATCACGCGCATGGCCCTGCCGGACGCCCGGTTCGACGTGATCATCGCCAACCATGTGCTTGAACATGTTGATGATTCCGCCGCGCTGGCGGAAATCGCGCGGGTGCTGTCGCCGGGCGGTTTCGCAGTGCTGACGGTGCCCCTGGTGGAGGGGTGGGACCGGACTTTGGAGGGGGAATGGACGGAGGAGGAGGCACGAATACTTGCCACCGATCCGGACCATAAACGCCTCTACGGCAAGGATTTCCGGTCGCGGATCGCGGCGGCCGGGCTACGCGTCGAAGAATTCACGGCCGAGGAGCCTCAGGTCTCCATGCACGGCCTTCATCGCGGCGAGAAGATCTTCGTCGCTCACAAGTCTTGACCGCGCGCCGCCCCGCGCCTCGCCCAGCATAGGAGCCCGACGAGATGGTCGAATTCACGCTTCCCAAGAACTCGAAGGTTACGGTCGGGAAGACCTGGCCGAAACCTGAGCGCGCCTCCAAGTTGCGCAAGTTCCAGGTCTATCGCTGGAACCCCGACGATGGGGCCAACCCGCGGGTCGATACGTATTGGATCGATGTCGACGACTGCGGCCCGATGGTTCTGGACGCGCTCATCAAGATCAAGAACGAGATCGATCCGACGCTGACCTTCCGCCGCTCCTGTCGCGAGGGGATCTGCGGGTCCTGCGCCATGAATATCGACGGCGCGAATACTCTGGCCTGCATCTATGGTCTCGACGAGATCAAGGATGCGACGGTCAAGATCTATCCGCTGCCGCACATGCCGGTGGTCAAGGACCTGGTGCCGGATCTGACGCATTTCTATGCGCAGCACGCGGCGGTGATGCCGTGGCTGGAGACGAAGACGGCGCGGCCGGAGCATGAATGGCGGCAGAGCATTGAAGACCGCAAGAAGCTGGACGGGCTTTATGAGTGCGTGATGTGCGCCTCTTGCTCCACCGCCTGCCCGAGCTACTGGTGGAATGGCGACCGTTACCTGGGCCCTGCCGCCCTGCTGCACGCCTACCGCTGGATCATCGACAGCCGCGACGAAGCGACGGCGGAGCGACTGGACTTCCTGGAAGATCCGTTCCGGCTTTACCGCTGCCATACCATCATGAACTGCGCGAAGACTTGCCCGAAGGGCCTGAACCCGGCCAAGGCCATCGCGGAGATCAAGAAGATGATGGTGGAGCGCGTCGTCTGATCTTGCGCCCCGGCGCACGCGCCCGGGCATCGTTTCACTTGCGGGCCGATGGGCGTTTCGAGGCGCCTGTCGCGCGCGCAGGATGCGGGCAAATGGCGATCAAGTAAAACGGCCGCCGGGCGAGGCTCGGCGGTCGTTTTTCATCGTCTGTCTTTGGTCCGGCAAGCGCCGTGCCGGCGTCCCGCGACCGTCCGGCAAGGGTCCGGCAAGCGTCCGGCAGACGTCTGGCAAGCGTCTGGCACATGACGGGACATGCGTCCCGACAGGGCGGGACAGCGCCCGGACAGCGGCAATTGGTCCGGACAAATCGGCCGTCATCCCCCCCGATCTCCGCCGATCACCGCCGAACCAAACCATTCGGTATGGTATGGTTCGGCGGCAAGCGCGGCGCGGCGCGCCCGCCGTCGCGGCGACCCTCAGGCGGCCCGACGCTTGCGCGCGGCGACGCCGAGCGCGGCGACGCCGAAGAGCAGGAAGGGCGCGGCGGCCGGCAGCGGCACAAGACCCGTGGCGGCGTCGGCCTCCGCATCGTTCAGGATGACGATCTCGGCGGAGGCGAAGGGCGCGAGGGTGAGCGAGAGGGACAGCGTCTCGAAAAAGGCGGACATGTCGTCATCCGCCCCGACGCCCGCGACGAAGGCCCCGAAGTCGATCTCGTAATCCTCGTCGAACCCGTCGGACGAAAAGAACGCGGACGCGCCGGCGATGCTGACTTCGGGGCCGTCGATCTCGGCGAAGACCTCGCCGAAGAGGTCGGCCTCGAAGTCGAGGACGACCGGCTGATTGGTGGTGTTTTCGACGTCGATGAAGCCGTCGATCAGCGAAAAGGCGAAGGCGCCGCCCGGCGTCGGAAAGGCGATGGCGAAGGCGGACGCGTCGAGCAGAAAGCCGCCGGTCCCCGTGACGATGTCCGAATCGGCGTCGGCGTCGTCGTCGGGGGTGAAGAAGAGTGCGCCCTCGTCGAAGACCTCGCCCTCGAACGAGATGGTGACGCCCGCCGGCAAGGCGCTCGTCAGCTCCAGGCTGGTCGCGGCGTCGGCGCCTGCGACGGCGAAGGCGTGGGCCGCGGGCGCGGCGATGAGAAGCGGCGCGGCGAGCGCGGCGGCGGCGGCGAGACGCATGGCGGTATCCCCCAGTCACGGCGCGGCGCCCGGCGGCCGCGTTTACGAGCTGTTCATTAGCACGAATTCGCGAGGCGCGGGAGTCCCGCGCCTTGGTTTCGCCGCATGAGGGGCGCTTGCGCCGCGGAAGGACCGCGCCGGCGCCGCGGGAGCGGCCTGGAATCGCCTTACGTCAACGTCAGATAGCGCGGCGTCGGACAAGGGTCCCGAGGGAGGGCCGCCGCCCTGTTGGGGGAGCGTCCGATGGCTGCGGTCGACCGGGCGTCAGCCTTCGGTCGGGGGATGCGAAGGCCCGCGTATGCGTCGGGTTCGAGCCGGGAGCGTTGGGGAAACCCTTGGCCCCATCGGCCCGGTCGCCCGCGGCGATGCGCCGGCCTTCGCGATGCGCGCGGGGCTCCGGCAAGGGTTTCTTCAGGCCTGACCGTTACCTGCGCGCTGTCGCGTCGGTTCGGCGCGCAACGCAAAGGGGATGAGGCATGGCACGGATGGGCGCGATCGCCGCGGCGGGACTGCTGGCGGCGCAGATTTCGGCGGGAGCGGCCTGGGCGTTGCCGATGACGCCAACCTCTTTGGGCCTGTCCGACGGCTGGGGCGCGCCCGTGGCGACGCCGTCGGCGGCGACGGACGACGTGTGGCTGGAGCGGCTGACCTTCGCGGGCGCGGCGTTCCAGGCGGACGGGATCGTGGCGGCGCACAGGGTGCAGGTGCTGAGCGGCCGGTCGCGGGTGAACGCCGAGTGGGGCGACCGCGACGGCGCAGACGACGGGAACGGCACGCCGTTCGCGCGGATCGGCGCGCCCGGCGCGGCGCAGGAGACGACGGACCCGGCGCTGCAGGACGCGGCGCTGACGGCGGCGTTTTCCGGGCGCAACCTGCTGGAGATGTCGGACGGCGAGGACCGCGGCGGATTTTCGTTCCAGATGATCTTTTCCGCCGGTCTGCGCGACGACCGCCCCGGCGTGGCCGACGACGTGCCGGAGCTGGTGCTGTTCGAGCGCGGGATGAACGACGTGTTCGACCTGGAGCTGATCCTGGGCGGCACGGAGGAGGACCCGCTGCTGTCGCCGGCGCTGCGCGTGTCGTCGAAGGATTTCGGCGGCACGGGGCTGCGCGCGAACACGCGGGAGATCGGCCGCGCGCAGGAGATCGGCGCGGGCGGGTTCGACCTGGACATGTTCGGCGTGGCGGACGACGCCATCGCCTACGGTCTGCGCCTGACGGCGGTGAAGGGCGGCGCGGATCTGAGCGGGGCGTTCCTGACCTCGGCCGATCCGACGCGCTTCGTGCCGCCCCTGGGCACGCCGCTGCCCGGGCCGCGCCTGACGCCGGGCGGCGGACCGGAGGCGGCGGTGCCGCTGCCGGGGGCCTTGGGGCTGCTGGCGGTCGGCGCGGCGGCGCTGGGCTGGGCGGCCCGGCGGCGTCGCCGGGCCTGAGGGCTGGGTTAGGTTGGGTTGAGCTGGGCTGGGCGGGGCGGCCGTCAGGCGGCGAGGAGGCCGCCGTCGACGAGGATGTCGGCGCCGTTGACG
>JBCBYE010000589.1:0-3017 GCA_039816075.1 Pseudomonadota bacterium
CTCGCCGCCGCCGCCCGGGGTCCGGCGCCCGCCGCGCCCGACCTGCCGGGCCTGCTGGACAGTCTCGCCGCCCCCGGCCGCCGCCTCGGCATCGCCACCCATGACGGCGAGGCGGCCGCGCGCGCGCGCATGCTCAGCCTGGGCGCGCTCGACCGGTTCGACTTCGTGGCGGGCTACGATTCGGGCCACGGGCTGAAGCCTGGGCCGGGCATGGTGCAGGCCTTCTGCGCCGCCCAGGGCCTTGCTCCGCAGGAGGTGGCGATGATCGGCGACAGCCTGCACGACCTGCACGCGGGCCGCGCCGCCGGCTGCGCCCTGACGGTCGGGGTCCTGACCGGCCCGGCTCCGCGAGAGGTTCTGGCGCCCCATGCGGACCTGGTCCTCGCCTCCATCGCCGATCTGCCCGCCGCGCTCGACGCCGTCCGCTGACCAGCGGCCGCCCATCGGTCGACCGGCGCTCCCCGCGGAGGCGGGCCTGCGGGCGCCTCGCGCGCGCCCCCTCCGCGTCCCCTCCCCGATGCCGCCTCGGCGCGGCCCGGACGCCGGCGCGCGCAGGCGGGCGATCCCGACCCTCAAGGGTCGCAAACCGCCCGGCGCCCGCCCGCACCCCCGGTCCACCCTGCCCGGGATCCTAGGGAGGACCGCCATGACCTCGTCGCATGTCGACGCCGCCGAAGCCGACCTCGCCCCGACCGAGGCCGAGCCCCCCCGCGCCCGCCGCCGCGCCGGCGGCCGCGCCGCCAACACCCGCCGCTCCGGCCGCGGGGCCATCGAACAATCGCCCTGGGGTCCTCCCACCCATACCGACCGTCCGACCGAACCGCTCTCGCCCGAGGGCGTCGAGGCCGTGCACGACGCCGCCATGCGCATCCTCGAAGAGATCGGGATCGACTTCCTCAACGACGAGGCCCTGGCGGTCCTGCGCCGCGAAGGCTGCCGCATCGAGGATCAGCGCGTCCGCATGGACCGCGACTGGGTGATGGAGAAGGTGGCCCTCGCCCCGACCGAATTCACCATCACGCCCCGCAACCCCGACCGCGCCATCACCATCGGCGGGCGCAACATGGTGTTCGGCAACGTCTCCTCCCCGCCGAACGTCATGGACATGGATCGGGGCAAGCGGCCGGGCGACCGCGAAAGCTTCCGCGACCTCATCAAGCTGACGCACTACTTCAACTGCATCCATTTCGCCGGCGGCTACCCGGTGGAGCCGGTGGACCTGCACCCCTCCACCCGGCACCTCGACTGTCTGCATGACAAGCTGCTGCTGACCGACAAGGTCGTGCACGCCTACTCCCTGGGGCCGGAGCGGGTGGAGGACGTGCTGGAGATGTCGCGCATCGCCGCCGGCCTCGACCACGACGCCTTCCAGGCCAAGCCGCGCATCTACACCAACATCAACTCCTCCTCGCCGCTCAAGCATGACTGGCCGATGCTGGACGGGGCGATGCGCTTCGCCCGGCGCGGGCAGCCGGTGATCGTCACGCCCTTCACCCTGGCCGGGGCCATGGCGCCGGTCACGCTGGCCGGCGCGGTGGTGCAGTTCGCGGCCGAGGGACTGGCGGCCATCGCCCTGCTGCAATGCGTGCGTCCCGGCCTGCCCGTGGCGCTGGGCAGCTTCACCTCCAACGTCGACATGAAATCCGGCGCCCCGGCCTTCGGCACGCCCGAATTCATGCGCGCCACGCAGATGTCGGGGCAGATGGCCCGCTTCTACGGCCTGCCCCTGCGCGCCTCCAACGCCTGCGCCGCCAACGCGCCCGACGGTCAGGCCATGTGGGAAAGCGCGTTCAGCCTCTGGGCCTGCGTCTCGGCCGGGGTGAACGTGGTCTATCATGGGGCCGGCTGGCTCGAAGGCGGGCTCATCGCCTCCTACGAGAAATTCGTCATGGATTGCGAACTGCTGCAGCAGATGCAGCGCTACATGCAGCCCGTGGGCGCGACCGAGGCGGACCTGGCCGTCGACGCCATCAAGGCGGTCGGCCCCCACGGCCACTTCTTCGGCGCCGACCACACGCAGGAACGGTATCAGACCGCCTTCTACCAGCCCTTCCTCAGCGACTGGCGCAACTACGAGGCCTGGGCCGAGGCCGGCGCCGCCTGGACGTCGGAGCGGGCCAACAAGGTCTGGAAAGACATCCTCGCCGATTACGAAACCCCGCCCATCGACGCCGGCATCGCCGAGGAGCTGGGCGAGTTCGTGGAGCGCCGCAAGCGCGAGGGCGGCGCGCCGACGGATTTCTAGCCGCAGCCGCCGGCGCCGCGCTGACCTTCGACCGCGCGCCCCATAGCGCACGCGCGGCGCGCGCTTCGCCGCGCGTTGCATCCCATCGACGCCGGAATGGCTCGCCATGAACGAGCTCCTCGCCCCGGCCGCGCTCGCGTTCGGCCTCGCCTCGCCCGCCCATGCGGTCGCGACCTTCACCGACGGCGGCGGCGAGACGATCGCGCTGTCCACGGTGCTGGATTCGGTCGTCACCGGGGCCGTCCTGGTGTCCTGCATGGACGTTTTCCCAGACTTTTCCGTCGCCTGCGGGGGTCTCTCCACATCGCCGTTCGACGTGGTCGTGCCCGACGGCTTTCTGCTGGACCGCGTGGCCGTCACCCGATTCGAACGCATCTCGGGCGACGGCTTCGGCGGCGAAACGCTGGCGTTCACCGCCGATTTCACGGCCGCGTCGTTCAGCGTGACCCCCGCGGGCGCGTTCCCGGTCGAGGTCGATCAGCGCATGTCGGACGGGCCCGGCACGTTCCGGATCTCCGCTCGACTGAACACCATCAGCCTCATTTCGAAGAATGTCGGCGGCGAGCCGGAGTTCGACCTGACCTTCGCCCTGACGGCCGCCCAGCCTCCCGCATCGACCGACGTGCCGCTGCCGGCGGCGGCGCCGCTGCTCCTGGCGGGTCTCGGCGGTCTCGCGGCCCTGCGGCGACGGCGCGGCGCGACGCGCCCGGCCGCCTAGCGGCCCTCGCTCCGGCCCGGGCCGCACGCCCGCCCCGCCCCGCCCCACCCCGCC
>JBCBYE010000068.1:0-11173 GCA_039816075.1 Pseudomonadota bacterium
CATCCCCGCCACCGTGCAACAGACACTCCGACCGGCAACCCTCCGCCGCATCCGCCCGCGCGCCGCCGTCCGCGTCCATCGACGACGGTTGCCGGCGCCGACCCGCTTCCCGGGCGATCCCAATCGACGGTCCGCGCCGCGGCATGACCTCGTCCTCGTCCGCCCTCGCCAATGAACCCTTTGCAATCGCGAAGACCAGGCGTGCGGAGGCGCATGCATCGTTTGCGCCGGCGAAACGGTCGGTTTGCCTTCCAAACCCATTAGCGGCGAAGCTCTCTCGCAGCTGGCAGAACTCGTCGTCATCGACCTGCAGAGGAACGGCCCGCATTCGGCCTCCGATGCGCGGCGGCAGGCGCAGCACGCCCGTAAACCGCCCGGCTGCACCTGCGAACGCCTGCGCGGCTCAAGCGCGAGCTCCGGTGCGCGCCCTCTCCCGCCGGCGACGCGGATTTGGTATCCGTCTCGCATGCAAGCGCTCTGCCGCGACTGTCTGACCCTGTTCGACGCGCCGGAGGAACGGTCGGCCCGGCGCTGCCCGTCCTGCGGCTCTCCGCGCGTCGCGGCCCATGCGGAACTGACGGCCCTTTCCACCGCCCATGTGGATTGCGACGCCTTCTATGCGGCGGTCGAGAAGCGCGACGACCCCAACCTGCGTGATCTGCCTCTGATCGTGGGCGGCGGTCGGCGCGGGGTGGTGACGACCTGCTGCTATCTGGCGCGCACCCGCGGCGTCCGCTCCGCCCAGCCGATGTTCCAGGCGCTCAAGCTCTGTCCTGACGCGGTGGTCGTGCCCCCGCGCTTCGACGCCTATGTCGAGGCGTCGCGCGCCATTCGCGACCGGTTCCTGACGCTCACCCCCTTGGTCGAACCGCTGTCGCTGGACGAAGCGTTTCTGGACCTAGCGGGGACGGAGCGTCTGCACGGTCCGCCCGCACAGGCGCTCGCCCGTCTGGCGCAGGAGGTCGAACGCGACGTCGGCGTGACCGTTTCCATCGGGCTCAGCCACAACAAGTTCCTGGCCAAGATCGCCTCGGATCTGGACAAGCCGCGGGGCCTGTCCGTCATCGGAAGCGAGGAGACGGCGGCGTTTCTCGCGGACAAGCCCGTGTCGATCCTCTGGGGCATCGGCCAGGCCACGACGGAGAAGCTGAACAAGGACGGCTACCGGACGCTCGCCGACCTGCGCCGCGCCGATCGGCGCGCCCTGGGCGCGCGTTACGGCGCCTTCGGCGACCGGCTCTGGCGGCTCGCCCATGGCGAGGACGCGCGGCGGGTGACGCCGAACTCGGCGCCCAAATCCATCTCGAACGAAACCACCTTTTCCGACGACGTCTCCGACCCGAACCTCCTCGACGGCCATCTTTGGCGAATGGCGGAAAAGGCCGCGGCGCGCGCCAAGGCCAAGGGGCTGGCGGGTCGCACCGTGACGCTGAAGCTCAAGCGTGCCGATCATCGCCTGCTGACCCGCCGCGCCACCCTGCCCGAGCCCGTGCAGCTGGCCGACCGCCTCTATCGCGCCGCGCGCCCGCTGCTGGAGCCGGAACTGCCGCGAGGGCCGTTCCGGTTGCTGGGCGTCGGCCTTTCGGACCTCGCGACGGAAGCGGCGGCGGAGCGGTCCGGCGATCTGCTCGATCCCGATGCCGGGCGGCGAGGCGAGGCGGAGCGCGCCGCGGACAGGATTCGCGCCCGCTTCGGCGTCGACGCGATCCTCAAGGGAAGATCGCTTCGTTAAGCGGCATCAGCTTGATGAACCATTGAGCAACTGCAAAAGACGCGGGCGCCGTTTCAGGTGTTCCGGACTCCAGCAGCGCGCCTTCATCAGATTTTTACCAAACAAAATCAATAAATTACCCGATAAACCACATAATTTCCCGTCGGAACGTTGATTGCGCTGCACTGCACCTATAACGTCTTTCTTGTGACGTCTGACGTCACCGCCCTTCTGGGCGTTTCCTCCCTAGACTTGGGCCGGGCTCGTCCCGGCCCGTTTTTTTTGGAGGGAGGCCCCGGCTCATGGCGGAGCGGCGCGCCCGTTGGCCTACTCCGCCGCCAGGGCCGGAGACTCGGGCCGCAGCGCGGCAAGGGTCGAAACCACGGGTCGAAGCGCCTCGCGCACCGCGGCGAAACCCGGCCCAGGCTCCACCCTCGCCTCGTCCAGATACAGCGCCCGGTCGATCTCGATCTGCAGCGCGTGAAAGCCGCGCGACGGCCTGCCGTAGCGCTGCGTGATGTAGCCGCCGGCGAAAGGCGTGTTGCGTGCGGTGACGAACCCCGCCTGGGCGAAGGCCGCTTCGGCCTCGGCCATCACCCAGGGCGCGCAGCTGACGCCGAAGCGATCGCCGAGGATCACCTCCGGTCGACGCCCGCGCACCCGCGGGGCGGAGCGCAACGCATCCGACGGCATGGAATGACAATCGATCAGAACCGCGTCGCCGGACAGGCGCCGCGCCTCCTGCAGGAGGTTCTGCAGGGCGTCATGATAGGGTCGGTAGCAACGACGCAGCCGGTCCTGCGCCGCGGCGCGCGGGATCTTGCCGGCATAGATCGGCACGCCCTCCGCCACCACGCGCGGCACCACGCCCAGCCCCGCAGCGAGGCGCGGGTTCAGTCCCGCGGCGCGGACGCCTTCGATCAACGCAGGGTCCAGCTCTTCGGCGCCGCGGTTGAGGTCCACATAGGCGCGGGGCGCCAGCGCATGGATCAGCGGCGCGCCGCGGGCGGGGGCGGCGTCGAACAGACGTTCCACGAAGGCGTCTTCGGACCGGCGCAGCTGATGCGCATCCAGCCGCGAGGCGGCCAGCAGATCGTCCGGATAGTCTCGCCCCGAATGGGGCGAACTGAACACCGCGGCCGAGCCGGCGCGGCCCGGCATGGGGAAAGCGATGCGGAAGGTTTCGACCTCGATCATGGTCGTGAGTATAGCCCTGCGAAAGGCCGCGAAAACAGCACGAAGACGAGCGAGCTTGCGCGTCATCCGACCGGCTGCGACGCTGCCGCCTCCACGAAGCCGGGCCGCAAGCGCGTCGCGGAGACGGAGAAGCGGCATGGACGGAGCCGACGACCTGGTGCGCTACGGCGCGCTCGACGCCGCCCTGATCGGCGCATTCTTCATGAGCTACGGCATCTTCGGGCTTGTTCAGCTCGTGAACCTGTTCGAGGGGCGGCCGGGCCGCTTCGCTGTGTCGCTGATCGTGGCAGGGGCGCTGGCGCAGGGCTTCGGCGCGCTCGACGTTCAAGCGTTCTGCCGCGACGGGCCCAGCGCCTTCGTCTGCAACAATGATGCCGCCGGCCTCGTGGCCCTCGGCATGGCCTGGGTCTGGGTCTCTTTTGGAACGCTGGCTATGTTCGCCGCATCCAAGGGGCTGACCCGCCTCGCCGCACGCAAAGCCCGGCAGAGGTCGCAGGCTCCGGGACCGGCTGCGCCGGCCCCGGAGCGTTGAGGCGTCAGACGCCGGGCGCGGCGGCCCGCACCTCGTCGCCCACATGCGGTTCGTACTGGCTGAAGTTCTCGGCGAACATCGACACCAGCTTGCCGGCCTGCGCGTCGTAGCCGGCCGCGTCGGACCAGGTGCCGCGCGGGTCCAGCAGCGCATCGTCCACGCCCGGCACGCTGACCGGAACCTCGAAGCCGAAATTCGGGTCCTTGCGGAACTCCGCCTGGTTCAGGCTGCCGTCCAGCGCCGCCGTCAGCAGCGCGCGCGTCGCCTTGATCGGCATGCGGGACCCCGTTCCGTAGGCCCCGCCCGTCCAGCCGGTGTTGACCAGCCAGCACGCCGCGCCCGTCGCCGCGATCTTGTCGCGCAGCAGCGCGCCGTAGACCTCCGGCCGACGCGGCATGAACGGCGCGCCGAAGCAGGTGGAGAAGGTCGGCGTCGGCTCCGTCACGCCCTTTTCCGTTCCGGCGACCTTCGAGGTGAAGCCCGACAGGAAGTGATACATCGCCTGCGCCGGCGTCAGCCGCGCGATCGGCGGCAGCACGCCGAAGGCGTCGCAGGTCAGCATCACCACGTTCTTGGGCGCGCCGGCGAGACCCGTGTCCGAGGCGTTGGAAATGTAGTGCAGCGGATAGGCGCAGCGCATGTTCGGCGTCAGGCTGTCATCTTCGAAATCCAGCGCCTTGCTGTGGTCGTCGTAGACCATGTTCTCGATCACCGTTGCGAACATGCCGGTGGTCGCGAAGATTTCCGGCTCGGCTTCGGCGCTCAGGTTGATGGTCTTGGCGTAGCAGCCGCCTTCGAAGTTGAAGATGCCGTCGTCCGTCCAGCCATGCTCGTCATCGCCGACCAGCATGCGCTCCGGATCGGCCGACAGCGTCGTCTTGCCGGTGCCGCTGAGGCCGAAGAAAATCGCCGCGTCGCCCGCCTCGCCCACCGCATGGTTGGCCGAGCAGTGCATGGGCATCACGCCCTTTTCCGGCAGCAGGTAATTGAGCACCGAGAAGACGCTCTTCTTGTTCTCGCCGGCATAGGACGTTCCGGCGATCAGGATCATCTTCCGCTCGAAGCTGATCGCGATGACGGTTTCCGACCGGCAGCCATGGCGCGAGGGGTCCGCGTTGAAGCTGGGGCAGTTGAGGATCGTGAATTCCGGATCGAAGCCGGCCAGCTCCTCCACCTCGGGGCGGCGCAGCAGGTGCCGGATGAAAAGGGAGTGCCAGGCAAGCTCGGTGCAGACGCGCACGTTCAGGCGATAGGACGGGTCGGCGCCGCCGTAGAGGTCCTGAACGAAGAGCTCGCCGCCCTTGAGATGCTCGACCATGTCGGCGCGCAGACGCTCGAACGCCTCCGGCTCCATGGGCTTGTTGTTGTCCCACCAGATATGGGACTCGACGCCCGGCTCGCGCACGACGAACTTGTCCTGCGGGCTGCGTCCGGTGTGCTTGCCGGTGCTGGTGAGAAGGGCGCCGCCGGCGCCGATCTCGCCCTCGCCGCGGGTCACCGCGGCTTGCATCAGCGCCGCTTCCTGAAGGTTGTAGTGGACGTCCGCGAGGCCGCTCACCCCTTGCGTCTCCAGCGTCCGATCCTGGTTGTATACGCCGCGATCCATGCCGTTCCGCTCCCAGCTTGTTCGTTTGCGTCGGCGCCGCGCCCCAACCCGCGCCGCCACGGTCCCCCGTCCGCCAAGTCCTGACCGCGTGCAATTGCATGCATGTCAAGACGAATCCGAACGACCGGATCGATCGTCACGCAGTAACATGGCATTCCGAAAGTTGCACGCCCGCCGCCGGAACGAAATGGCGCGGTTCCGCCCCGTTTCCGCCGTTTTCAACGTAAATGAATGAAGTCGCGGGCCTCGATCGAGCCGCCCGCCTCATCTTTCAGCCTCGGCCGGCAAGGGGCAGACGCCGCCCGCCGTCAGGCTTATGCTTGCGGACGGCCGGCGCAGCCGCCGCTACGATTGGAGGCCGCATGACCACCATCGCCCTGGTCGACGACGACCGGAACATCCTGACCTCCGTCTCCATCGCGATGGAGGCCGAAGGCTACGAGGTGCGCTGCTACACCGACGGGGCCACGGCGTTGGCCGCGCTGACCACCTCGCCGCCGGACCTGGCCGTGCTCGACATCAAGATGCCGCGCATGGACGGAATGGAGCTGCTGCGTCGTCTGCGCCAAAAGACCGACCTGCCGGTGATCTTCCTGACCTCCAAGGACGAGGAGATCGACGAGGTTCTGGGCCTGCGGATGGGCGCCGACGACTACATGCGCAAACCGTTCTCCCAGCGTCTGCTGATCGAGCGCGTGCGCGCCGTTCTGCGTCGACGCGAGGCGGCGGCCGAAGAGGGAGAGCGCGGCGAGGCCGACCGCGCCATGGTCCGCGGCCGTCTCGGCCTCGATCCCCTGCGCCACTCGTGCACCTGGGGCGGACAGCCGGTGACGCTGACGGTGACGGAGTTCCTGATCCTGCAGGCGCTGGCGCAGCGCCCCGGCTTCGTCAAATCGCGCGACCAACTGATGGACGCCGCCTATGACGATCAGGTCTACGTGGACGACCGCACCATCGACAGCCACATCAAACGCATCCGCAAGAAATTCCGCTCCGTCGACAACGAATTCGCGTCCATCGAAACGCTTTACGGCGTGGGATACCGCTACAAGGAGGCCTGACGCCGCAATGCCGCGCCCGTCGCCGACGCGCCCCGGAGCCGCCGCATGAGCGAGGCGGCGGATCCGGTCGGACCGCGCGACGCCGCGGCGAACGCGGCGGCGAGCGTGCAGTCGCGCGCCGCGGCGGAGGCGGCCGACGACATCGGGCCCCGCGCGCCGATCCGTCCCCGCGCGCCTTCGCGCCTGACGCGCCGCATCGTCGGCTTCAACCTGATCGGCCTGGGCCTGCTGGTCATGGGCGTTCTGCTGCTCAACGACTTCCGGACGCAGCTGGTGGAGCTGCGCATCCGCGCGCTGGAAAGCCAGGCGCGCATGCTCGCCGTCGCCGTGGCCGAGGCGGCGCAGCGCCCGGACGGATCGCTCGGCATCGACGTGCAGCGGGCGCGGCGCGTGCTGGACCGCCTGATGGAGCCGGCGGACGCTCGCGCCCGCCTTTTCGATCGTGCCGGGCGGTTGATGTCCGACACCCGCCTCCTGGCCGGCCTCAACGGGTCGGTCGAGACGGAGCGCCTGCCCGCGGACCGGTTCAGCAGCGCCTCCGAACCCGTGGCTCTGCTGGAGGAGGCATGGCGGATCCTGCTCGAATCGCTGCGCTGGCTGCGGTGGGAGCGGGAGCCGAACGAGCCCCTGGGCAACGTCGCGCAGGAGGACGAGGTCTGGGCCGCCGTGGGCGGAGATGTGGAGCGGCGGTTGCGCGTGAACGAGCGCAACGAACTGATCGTCTCCGTCGCCGTGCCGATCGAAAGCCTTGGCAAGATCCATGGGGCGCTGCTGCTTTCCACCCGCGGCGGCGACATCGACGCCATCGTCGCGTCGGAACGGCTGTCGATCCTGCAGGTGTTTCTGGTCGCCCTGGCGGTGTCCGTCGTCCTGTCGGTGCTGCTGGCCAACACCATAGCCCGCCCGATCGAGCGGCTGGCCGAAGCGGCGCTGGATGCGGAACGCGGGCAGTCGCGCCGCCGCGACGCCACGTCGTCCGGCGGCCGCGTGGCCCTGCCCGACATGACCCAGCGCCGCGACGAGATCGGCCGCCTCTCCGGTGCGTTGACGCGCATGACGGAGGCGCTCTACTCGCGCATCGAAGCCACCGAGAGCTTCGCCGCGGACGTCGCGCACGAGATCAAGAATCCTCTGACCTCGCTGCGCTCGGCCGTCGAGACCCTGCGCTACGCCCGCCGCGACGTGGACCGCGAACGCCTTTTGCACGTGATCGAGTCCGACGTCTCTCGGCTGGATCGTTTGGTGACGGACATTTCCAACGCGTCGCGCCTCGACGCCGAACTGGTGCGCGAGGAGCGCGAGGATTTCGACCTGTCCGCCCTGCTCAGCAGCATCGCGGACTTCAACGCGCCCAAGGCCGAGGCCCGAGGCGCCCGCATCGTCCCCCGCCTGCCCGAGGCGCCCCTGACGATCCAGGGCATCGAAGGGCGCCTGGCGCAGGTCTTCGTCAATCTGCTCGACAATGCCGCGTCGTTCTCGCCCGAGGGAGGGGAGATCCGCCTGCTGGCGCGGGAAACCGACGAAGGGGTGGAGGTGCGCGTGGAGGACGAAGGCCCGGGCATCCCCGACGAGAACCTCGCCTCGGTCTTCCAACGCTTCTACTCCGAGCGTCCCGACAGCGAGGCCTTCGGGCACCATTCCGGCCTCGGCCTGTCGATCTCCCGCCAGATCGTCGAGGCCCATGGCGGGGCGATCCGCGCCGAAAACGTCGGCCCCGCGGGCGTTCCCCGCCGGGGGGCGCGTTTCGTGGTGACGTTGCCCGTCTGAATCGCCCGCATCGCCGATTTCGAAGCAGGCGCCGCGAGGTCCGTCGCAAGCGCTGCGGCGTCGGTCCCGCGGCGCAGGGCCGGCGCGGCGCCCGGCGGCGACCGCCAAGCCGCGGGCGCCGTCGGCACGCCCCCCCAAGGCGCCGCTTGCCGCCGTGATCCAAGCGCGCAGGATGCTATTCCATGACCACGCCTTCCCTGGCCCCGGATGCCTCGCTGCACGGCTCCGCCGTGGCTTTCCCCGGCCCCGGCGGCCCCTGCGCGGTGCTGATCCTCGGACCTTCGGGCGCCGGCAAATCCACGTTGGCGTTGGCGCTGACGGCCTGCGGCGGCACGCTCGTCGCGGACGACCGCGTGCGGTTGCGTGCCGCGGGCGGCCGCGTCCTGCTGTCCGCCCCCGCCGCGTTGCGCGGACTGGTCGAAGCGCGCGGCGTCGGCGTGCTGCGCGTCCCCAGTCTGCCGCACGCGCCGCTGGCGCTGGTGCTCGACCTGGCCGACGGCGCCGCGGACCGGCTGCCGCCGCAGCGCAGCATTCGCTTGCTCGGGCGACGCTTCGAGCGCATGGTTCCGCCGGTGAACGGCGATGCGGCAGGTCTCGCCCCGGCGCTTGCCGCCCGGCTGCGCGCCGGCGGCGGTCGGGTCGACCCAGCGCCGCCCGGCCCCGAGGGACGATGACCGAGAGAGGCGACGCGAGGGCCCGCATCGAGCGGCGGCCCGCATCGGGCGACGACGCCCCCCCGGCCTCGGCGCCCACGCCGCTGGTGCTGGTCACCGGCATGTCCGGGGCCGGCAACTCCACGGCGATCCGCGCGCTGGAAGACATGGGCTTCGAGGCCATCGACAACCTGCCCCTGGGCTTCGTGGAGCGCCTGTTCCCCGCCGACGCCCCGGCCGCGCCCGAGGCGCGGCCCGTCGCGCTGGGCCTTGACGTGCGCACCCGCGGCTTCGGCGTCGCCGCGCTTTTCGCGAGGCTTGAGGCCTTGCGCGCCAACCCCTTCGTCACCCCGCATCTGCTGTTTCTGGACTGCGCCGACGCGGCCCTGATCGACCGGTTCAAGACCACGCGCCGCCGCCATCCGCTGGCCCCCGAGGGCTCCCCGCAGCAGGGCATCGCGCGGGAGCGAGAGACGCTTTGGCCGCTCAAGGAACGGGCGGATCTGGTCATCGACACGACGGAGCTGACGCCGCATGCGCTCAAGGCCCGGCTCGCCGGGCTAGCCGCCCCCCGGGCGGCGCCGCGGCTCGCGCTCTCCATCCTGTCCTTCAGCTTCAAGCGCGGCGCGCCGCGCGAGGCGGATGCGGTCTTCGACTGCCGCTTTCTTCGCAACCCGCACTGGGCGCCCGGCCTGCGGGCGCTGACCGGACGCGAAAGGGCGGTGGCGGAGCATGTTCAAGCCGACGCGCTTTACGCGCCCTTCATGGATCGGGTGGAAGACCTGACCAAACTGCTCCTCCCCGCCTATGGACGCGAGGGCAAGGCCTACTACTGTATCGCCCTGGGCTGTTCAGGCGGCCGTCATCGATCCGTCGCCGCGGCGGAGGATCTGGCGGCCCGACTGAGCGCGGCGGGCTGGCCCGCCGTCCTGCGGCACCGAGAGCTGGAGACCGACGCATGATCGCATGTTCCAAGGCGCCCCGGCCATGATCGGCATCGTCGTCGTCGCCCATGGGGGGCTGGCCGAGGAACTCCTGGCCGCCACGCAGCATGTGGTCGGCGATCTGCCGGCCGCCCGTGCCGTGGCGGTGCAGCCGTCCGACGATCTGGCGGAGCGTCAACGTGCGGTGAACGCAGCGGTCGCCGCCGTGGACGGAGGCGACGGCGTAGCGGTGGTGACGGACATGTTCGGAGGCTCTCCCTCCAACCTCGCCATGGGCGCCATGGCCGACGGGCGGGCGGAGGTCGTCTACGGCGCCAACCTGCCGCTGCTGGTCAAGCTCGCCAAATGCCGCCGCAAGCCGCTGCAGGAGGCGGTGGACTGCGCGCTCGGCGCCGGACGGAAATACATCGACAGCGCGGGGTCGATTCTCGCGGCCCGCAGCGCGGCCAACGCCTGACAGGCAAACCGGCGTCGCGTCGGGTCTCGCCACGTTCGCGAAGAAGTCGGGCCTTCGGGCGGTCCCGGCGAAGCAGCCTCGCTCTTGCCCCTGCGCCCTGCGGCCGCTACCTCCCCCGGCCATGCCCTCCCGCCGCCTCGCCATCGTCAATGCCAAGGGTCTGCACGCCCGCGCCTCGGCCCGCTTCGTCTCCACCGTCGAAGCGCATGAGGCCCGCGCGTGGGTCAGCCGGGACGGCGAACGCGTGCCCGGCGATTCCATCATGGGCCTGCTGATGCTCGCCGCGTCCAAGGGATCGGACATCGACGTGGAAACCGAGGGCCCCGAGGCCGAGGCGCTGCTCGACGCCCTCGACGCGCTGGTCGCCGGCCGTTTCGGCGAAGGCAGCTGAGGCCGAATCTCACACCGCCGACGTGCGACGCGCCGGACGTCCCGCCTTGCCCAGCCGCGCCACCTCGTCATGGCGAGGGCAGCCGATCAGATGGTCGTTCACCATCCCCACCGCCTGCATGAAAGCGTAGACGATCGTCGGACCCACGAACTTGAAGCCGCGCGCCTTCAGCGCCTTCGAGATCTCCCGGCTCAGCGGCGTTTCCGCCGGCACGTCGGCCATGGCTTCGAAGCGATTCTGGATCGGCTCGCCGCCCACGAAGTCCCAAAGGAACGCGTCGAAGCCGCCCTCCGCCTCGATCTCCAGCCATAGCCGAGCGCCCTGCACCGTCGCTTCGATCTTGCCGCGATGGCGCACGATGCCGGGATCGAGGAGCGCCTGAGCCACCTCCGCCTCGCCCCAGCGCGCGACCTTGCCGGGGTCGAAGTCTTCGAAACGGGCCCTGAACCCGTCTCGCTTGCGCAAAATGGTGATCCAGGCGAGGCCGGCCTGAAACCCGTCCAGCACCAGCTTCTCCCAAAGCGCGCGGGAGTCCCATTCAGGCACTCCCCACTCCTCGTCGTGGTAGGCGACGTAGAGCGGATCGGTTCCGCACCAGGGGCATCTGCCGGTCGGATCGGGGGGGGTCATGGCAGGCTCCGCTTCGGCGCGCCGGCCGCCTCGCGCCGGGCGCGCGACGGTGCAGCGAATTTTCGGTTCGAGACGTTTGACTCGCGTTGGAACAAATATAGAACGTTCAGGGCGAGGCGCCAAGCGCGGCCCGCGCCCCAGAACGGAGCCTGCCCGCGATGACCGAAACGCTCGCCCCTCGAGACGCCCTTCGCGCCATTCACGCAGGTCGCCTGCACCTCGCC
>JBCBYE010000348.1:0-5214 GCA_039816075.1 Pseudomonadota bacterium
CCGCGCCGGCGCGCGCCGGCGCCTCCGCCGGCACGTCGAGCGCCTCGCTGCCGGTCCAGGGCCCCGGCGCCATCTGCGCCGCGGCCGGCAGAACGATCAGCGCCGCGAGAGCGGCCAGGGCGGCGAGGCGGGTCATGGAGCGTCCTTTCCTGCGTGACGCGCAGCTTGAATCAGACTTTGTCCCCGCGCAGCCTCAAGAAGCGTTAACGGCCCAATCATAGGCGTCGCGGTCGTAGCCGGATCGCCCCTCCAGCGCCGCGCGCAGGCCGGGCTCGGCATAGCGGCGCAGATGCTCCAGCACCCCGGCTTCGGAGCCGCCGAAATCCTCCTGAAACCAGTCGTAGATGGAGGAGACGGTCAGCCGACCCCCCTCGATGCGCGCGCCGCGCGGATCGTTGACGTAGTCGCGCGCCGCCTGCTCCAGCACGCCCTCCAGCGTGGCCGAGGCGAAGGGTCGCGGCTGAAGGTTCGGACAGCCGATGGAGGCGCAGTTGACCGCGTAGTGAATGCGCGGATCCCGGAACACCGGCCGCAGGATGCCGTGCTCGATATCGTCGAGCGACAGGGCGACGCCCGCCACGGCCGTGGTCTTCTTCTTCCAGGGACCGGTGTTGAACAGGCCGCCCTGCACCGTCTTGATCGTGTCGACCGGCCAGGCCTCCAGCATCAGTTCCACCGTCACGGCGTTGTAGAGGTTGGCCCAGTAGGCGTATTGCGCCCCGCGCGTCAGGCCGCGCGGGTCGACCGCAGTGTACGCCGCCAGCCAGGCGCGCAGGTTCGGCAGATCGGCGCGGGCGCCGGCGTAGTCGAACCGCGCGACGCCGTCCTCGGCCAGGGTCAGACGGCGCGACAGGATCGCGGCCCAGGGGCCGGCATCGGGGTCGCCGCCCGACCCGCTCCGCGTCCAGGTCGCGTCGATCAGGCGCGCGGCCGGGCCGGCGGCCGCGGCGCGGGGCAGGGAGGCCGCGACGGGCGCGGCGGCGGCGAGGGTCAGCAGGCGGCGGCGGTCGAGCGTCATGGCGGGCCTCGTGCGATGGCGATGAGGGTCTAGATGGCGCCGCCCCCGCCGCGCGCCAGATCGGCGGCGCCCACGCCCTCTGACGTCTGCGTCACCGCTCCCGTGCGCGCGGCGGGCGCGCCCCTGCCGCCCCTGCCGCGCCCCGGCGCGGCCCTGCCGCAACACCCGGCGATACCCTCCCGCGCCAGGGCCGGCAGGCTTTTCAGCCGCCCGCGCCGCCGCTATACCCCGCGCATGACCGAGCACCGCGCGAGCTTCCGGCGAATTACCGGCCCGGCCTCCTGACCGCAGGAGCGCCGGCAGATCCCGCGCGAGACCGGCCGCGCGCAGCGCGCCGGCTCGGACCCCACCGATTTTCCCCGTTCGAGCGCAGGCCGCAGCCCTGCGCCGCGACCCAAAAGGACGCGACCCATGTGCGCCGACACCCCTGACGCCCCGACTTCCGACGCCGACGCGACGCCCGACTACTCCCACACCATCCGCAAGCTCGACACCGACTTTCCCATGCGCGCCGGCCTGCCCAAGCGCGAGCCGGAATGGCTGGCTCGTTGGGCGAAGATGGGCGTCTACCGCCGCCTGCGCGACAGCGCCGCCCATCGCGAGGTCTTCACCCTGCATGACGGCCCGCCCTATGCGAACGGCCACCTGCATATCGGCCACGCGCTGAACAAGATCCTCAAGGACTTCGTCGTCCGCTCGCAGCAGATGTTGGGCCGCGACGCGCGCTACGTGCCCGGCTGGGACTGTCACGGCCTGCCCATCGAGTGGAAGATCGAGGAGCAGTACCGCGCCAAGGGCCGCGACAAGGACGCCGTGGCGATCAACGAGTTCCGCGCCGAATGCCGCCGCTTCGCCGAAGGCTGGGTGGACGTGCAGCGCGGCGAGTTCCAGCGCATGGGCGTCTATGGCGAATGGGAAAATCCCTACCTCACCATGGACTTCGACGCCGAAGCCGTGATCGCGTCGGAATTCATGAAGTTCGTCATGAACGGCTCGCTCTACCGCGGCTCCAAGCCGGTGATGTGGTCCGTCGTGGAAAAGACCGCCCTGGCCGAGGCCGAGGTGGAGTATCACGAGCACCAGAGCCACATGATCTGGGCCAAGTTCCCGATCCTCGCCGACCGGGCCGCGCCCGCGGTCATGGCGGGCGACACGGTGGGTCGGGCGGACCCTCCGGGCGACCTGGACGGCGCCTCGGTGGTCATCTGGACCACCACGCCTTGGACCATCCCCCAGAACAAGGCCGTCTGCTTCAACCCCGATCTCAGCTACGGCCTTTATGAGGTTGAAGAGGCGGCGGAAGACAACTGGGCCAAGACCGGCGATCGTTACCTGCTCGCCGACCGTCTGGCGGCCGAGGTCTTGGAGAAATCGCGCGTCGTCCGCTACGCCCATCTGCGCAAGGTCTCGACCGACGAGCTGGCGACGCTCGCCTGCGCGCACCCGCTGCGCGGCGTCGAAGACGGCGCGGGCGAATGGGACTACGACGTCCCCATGCTCCCCGGCGATCACGTCACCGACGACGCCGGCACCGGCTTCGTCCACACCGCCCCCTCCCATGGCGCGGACGACTACGCCGTCGGCGTCGCCCACGACCTGCCCATGACCTACAACGTCCTCGAAGACGGCAGCTTCCGCCCGGACCTGCCCCTCTTCGGCGGCGCCATCATCTTCGACCGCAAGGGCAAGGAGAAGGACGCCAACACGCGCGTCATCGACGCCCTCGCCCGGGCCGGCGCGCTGATCGCCCGCGGCCGGCTCAAGCACTCCTATCCCCATTCCTGGCGCTCCAAGGCGCCGCTGATCTTCCGCAACACGCCGCAATGGTTCGTGGCCATCGACAAGCCGCTGGACGACGGCATGGGCGACCACGGCGCCACCATCCGCGAGCGGGCGCTCACCTCCATCGACGAGCTGGTAAAGTTCACCCCCCGTGCCGGCCGCAACCGCCTGCACGCGATGATCGAGACGCGCCCCGACTGGGTCCTGTCGCGCCAGCGCGCCTGGGGCGTGCCGCTCACCTGCTTCATGCGCGAAACCGGACCGGGCGAGGTCGAGCTGCTCCGCAACCCCGAGGTCAACGCCCGGATCGAGGCGGCCTTCCGCGAGGAGGGCGCCGACGCCTGGTACGAAGACGGCGCCAAGGACCGCTTCCTCGGCGGGATCGAGGGCGTGACCCCCGACGACTGGACCAAGGTCGACGACATCCTCGACGTGTGGTTCGACTCGGGATCCACCCACGCCTTCACCCTGCGCGACCGCGAGGACGGCGTCTGGCCCGCCGACCTCTATCTGGAGGGGACCGACCAGCACCGCGGCTGGTTCCACTCCTCGCTGCTGCAGGGCGCCGGCACCCGCGGCCGCGCGCCCTACAAGGGCGTTCTCACCCATGGCTTCACCATGGATGAGAACGGGCTGAAGATGTCCAAGTCGCTTGGCAACGGCATCGACCCGGCCGACGTCATCAAGCAGTACGGCGCCGACATCCTGCGCCTGTGGGTCGCCACCACCGACTTCACCGCCGACCAGCGCATCGGGCCGGAGATCCTCAAGGGCGTCGCCGACGGCTATCGCCGCCTCCGCAACACCATGCGCTTCATCCTCGGCAATCTGGGCGATTTCTCCGAGGAGGAGCGCGTCGCGCCGCAGGACATGCCGGACCTCGAACGCTGGGTCCTGCATCGCCTGGCCGAGCTCGACCGCGAGGTGCGTCAGGGCTACGCCGCCTACGACTTCCAGGCGGTCTGGTCGACGCTGTTCCAGTTCTGCACCGTGGGCCTCTCGGCGGTCTACTTCGACATCCGCCGCGACGCGCTCTACTGCGACGCGCCCGAGAGCCTGCGTCGCCGCGCCTGCCGCACCGTGCTGGACGCGCTCTTCCACCGCCTGACCGCCTGGCTCGCCCCCATCCTGGTCTTCACCATGGAGGAGGTCTGGCTGCAGCGCGTCCCGGGCGAGGACAGCTCCATCCACCTGCGCGACTTCCCCGACACGCCCGCCGACTGGATCGCCGACGAGATCCACGGCCGCTGGGCTCAGGCCGCCGCCGTGCGCCGCGTCGTCACCGGCGCGCTGGAGGTGGAGCGCCGCGAAAAGCGCATCGGCTCCAGCCTGGAGGCCGCGCCCGTCGTCCACATCGAGGACGCCGCCCTGCGCGCCCGGATCGACGCGGACAGCTTCGCCGACATCTGCATCGCCTCGGCGATCACCCTCTCGGCCGATCCGGCGCCCGAGGGCGCCTTCCGCCTCGACGACGTGCCCGGCGTCGCAGTGGTTCCGGCCCTGGCCGAAGGGACCAAATGCGCCCGCTGCTGGAAGGTGCTGCCCGATGTCGGCACGCACCAAAACCCCGGCGTCTGCGGCCGCTGCGACAAGGTGCTGATCGCGCTGTAAGGCTATGCGCGGCCCCTGCGCCGCGTTAACGTTCCCTCGATTGAACTCCCCCGCCGCCTTTCGCGGCGGAGGCGATCCGCTGAGCAACCGCCGCCGCATGTCGGACACCCGCTGAACGGCCGTTTCGCGCGCGCCGTTCGCCCGCCACGACCCGTCCCTGCCGGGCGCTCCCGTCGCCCAACCTCCCGCCCCGGGGAAAAGGAGCCAGCCCATGGCCCGCGCCATCCAGACCGCCGAGACCCAGCTGTTTTCCACCTTCAGCGTGGGCGGCATCTTCGTCGCCGAAACCGCCGCGGTCGCCATCGGCGGACGCAGCGTCGCGCTCGTTGCGTCAGAGAGCTTCGTATCCCAGCTCCTCGCCGCAGAGGTCCTCGACGACGGGACGCTGGCGACCCGCGTCCTCACGGACCTGGCCGGCGCCCCGATCCCAACGGACAAGGTCGAAGCCCTCGACGCCCTTTCCCTGGGCGACCGCGCCTTCGTGCTGACGGTCGACGACAACCACGCGGCGACGCTGTTCGAGCTGTCGGAGGACCTGACCCTCACCGCCGTCGACGCGGCGGACCTGTCGGATGAAACCATCTCGACGGCGTCCGATCTCTTCGCCGCGCATGGCACGCTGTTCCTCGCCTTCGATCGTCTGTTTACGAATGATGTCGTCATCGCCCGCGTCGATCCGGACACCGGCTTCGCCGGCCTCCCCGACCCCGTCATCCTGTCCAGAGACGATATCGGCGGCGGCAATCTGAGCGACATCGCCAGCCTCTCCGTCGGCCCGCGAAGCTTCCTTTACGTCGGGACGG
>JBCBYE010000681.1:0-2434 GCA_039816075.1 Pseudomonadota bacterium
GCCTGCGGCCCTGCTGGAGGCGGCGCGCGCCGCGCGCCGCCAGGGGCGCGCGGCCCAGGCGGCGCGGATGGCTGCGGCGGGCCGACGCGCCGCGACGCGCAAGGCGCTCAGGGCGGCGCTGTCGGTGGAACAGGGCCTCGCGCTGACCTGTGAAGGGGACCTTTCGGATGCGGAGCGTGCGTTCGACGACGCGCTGGGATCGACGCTGGATCGGGAGATCAGGGCCGAAGCGTTGATCGGGCGCGCCAACCTGCACCGATTGCGCGACGAGCCCCTGCCGGGATTTCAGGCGCTGTCCGAAGCGGAGCGCCTGGTCGAGACGGAGGCGCAGAGGGCGCGCCTGCTGATCACGCAGGGGCGGCTCTGCTACATCTCGGGACGCTGGCGGAGCGGCATCGAGCCCAATCGGGAGGCCTGCCGCGTGGCGCGGACGCTGGGCGCGCATGACCTCGAGGCGGAGGCGCTCGGCGGGCTGGCCGACGCGGAATACGCCGTGGGAGACATGCGCCGGGCCGAGGCGCATGTGCGCGCGGCGATCGACGCGGCCGGGACCTCCGGGGACGCCGCCCATGCGCCGGCGCAGCACGCGCTTCTGACCCATGTGATGATCTACAATGGGCGGCTGGAGCAAGGCGCGTCCCTGGCGCGGGACACCGTGGCGCTGTCGAGGAAGACGTCGGACTGGCGGGCGGAGATCAACGCGCAGCTCGGCATCGCCTCCGCCGCCTTTTGCGGCGACGCGTTGGACCTGTGCCGGGCCGTGGCCGAAAGGGTGGCGGAGCTTTCGGCGCGCGCGGGAGCGGATCGCTTCACCTTCGTATCGGGCCTTTACCAGGCCCGCGTCGCGATCGCGCAGGGGCGGCTGGATCGGGCGCGGGCGGTGCTGGACGATATGGCGGCGTTGAGCGAGGTTCGCGACGGGCCGATCCACGCGCCGCAGTTCGGTCTGCTGCGCGCGCTGACCGCGGAGGATGACGACGTCCTCGCCGACCGCCTGGCGCAGGCCGAAACGCACCTGTCCGGAACCGTGGCGCACAACGCCTTGCGGGTTCTGCCGGTGGCGGCGTTGCTTTGGCGTCTGTTGGGGGACGCCCGTCGCATGAGAAGGTCGATGCAGGCGTTGCGGGACCTGGCGGAGCCGGATCGTGCGTCTTGGGCCTCGATCATGCAGGGCGCGGTCGCGTCCATCGAAGAGGGCGACGTCGACGCGGCCGCGGTCCGGGTCGCTCGTCAGGGCTTTCGCAGATTGTCCGATGCCATGCAGCCCGGCGCGCAGCCGCCGAGCGTCATGCTGGTGTGCTGAAACCGGCTGCTGAAACGGCGCCCGCAGCCGCCGGTGCAGGAAATTGAGGCGAAGCCATCATGTCGACGAAAGAGTCTGGCGGGCGCTTTTGAGACAAAGGCTGCGATGCTATTATTGGGTTGGTGTTTGCGAGTATTCGAGCGAAGACCCTCGGAAGCTTTAAACGTCGGCGCCGGCGAGCGAGGACGTTCACGGGGAGAGGGCATTGCGCCGGGCGACGGCGACGCGGGAACGGGGACGATGCGGCGGTCGCCCTGGATCGGTGACGACGCGCGGCCCGCCCTCGAACGCATCCCGGCGGGCCGATCGACGCCGGCTGTCGCAGGACAGGGTCGCGATGAGACAGACGGGGCGGTTCGCGCAGACGGGGGCGGTCTCGTCCACGCCGCCGCCTGCGAACAGGGGGCGGGGAGGGGCCCCGCGCATGTGTTCCGGGTCAAGGCGATGTGACGCCGATCGACGTCGGGACCGCTCGCCGATCGACGACGGATAGACCAAGCGTCGCGGCAAGGTCTGCGGTTCATCCCGGCGCCACATGATCGTTGCGTCTGCGAGCGATGATGGGGCGTGGATTCGTCGCCTCAGGGAACGCCGTGGACAACGCTGCACAGACGCCCTCGGACTGGCGACGCGCTTACCGGCGCGTCCGCCGCCTGATCGACGACGGCGTGCTCGGCCCGGGCGATCGCCTGCCGACGATCGCCGCTTTGGCGCGCGACGCGGACGTGACACGCTACAGCGCACGGCGCGCGCTGGAGCGGTTGCGGGACGAGGGGCGCTCGTCCAGCTGGCAGGGATCGGGCCATCGCGTGGCCGAGCCGACCGTCGAGATCCGCTTCGACGCCTTTCCTCGCTGGGGCGCCAACACGGCCCGAAAGGGTCGCCAGGGGTCGGCCCGCATGGTCGGCGCGCGCACCATCCGCGCGGACCGCACGTTGGCGCGAGGCTTCAACGTCAAGCCCGGCGCGTGCCTGCACAGGGCGGAGCTTTTGCGGTTCGCCGATGATCGGCCGATGGCGCTGTCGCCATTTGAGCGGGGAGAGCGCCGGCTTAGAAACCATGATTTGATAATCCCATACCGCTTCGGATCGATTTCCGATTCGCCGAACCCAGGTTAAGCCGCTTGGGTCA
>JBCBYE010000587.1:0-3029 GCA_039816075.1 Pseudomonadota bacterium
GCGCGCCGCTGGTCCTGGTGCAGGCCCGCGCCGTCCTCGCCGCCCTGGCCGCCCATGACGCCGCGGTCGACCGCTGGCTCGACGGCGCGCCGCAGACCAACGAGGCGCGCCGCTCCGGCGTTCTGCTCGGCGGGCTCTGCGCCCTGGGATGGGATCGGACGGAACTGCTGGAGATCGGCGCCTCCGCCGGCCTCAGCCTCGGCTTCGACGGCTACCGTTTCGTGCTCGGCCATGGCCGCGCCTGGGGCCCGGAGGGCGCGCCGGTGCGGCTGGAAACCGAATGGCGCGGCCCCGCGCCCGAACTGCGTCCCCTCAGGATCGAGGCGCGCGCGGGGTGCGACATCGCCCCCGTCGACGCCCGCGACCCCGCGCAGAGGGAGCGGATGCTGGCCTATATCTGGCCCGACCAGCCCGCCCGACGGGCAATCCTCTCCGCCGCGCTGGACCATGTCGCGGCGCAGGATTGGCGCGTCGAGGCGGCCGACGCGGCCGTCTGGGCGGCCGAGCGCCTCGACGCGCCGCAGCCGTCCGGGCGCGGCCGCCTTCTCTGGCACTCCATCATGAAGCAGTATCTGCCGGCCGCGACCCAGGCCGCGCTCGACGCCGCAGTGGCCGAGGCAGGCGCCCGCGCCGCGCCGGACCGGCCGCTGGCGCTGCTGTCGATGGAGGCCGACGGCGCCGCCGGCTCCGCCGCCGTGACGCTGACGCGCTGGCCCGGCGGCGACCGGCGAGAGATCGCGCGCACCTCCTTCCACGGCTACTGGACCGACTGGACGGTCTAGCCGGCGCGTCCTTTCGCCCGACGACCCTCTGCGCGCGCCGCACCGCATCGGCCGCACCGCATCAGCCGCACCGCATCGGCCGCACCGCATCGGCCGCACCGCATCAGCCGCACGCGGCCCCGCGCCGTCCGCCGGTGGACAAATCCGCCTCCCCCATGCGCAAACTCCGCCGGTGGGAATCGCGCGCCGCCCCCTCCGGCCGGCGCGCCGGCGGGGAGGCGTCGATGCGTCGGTTCATCCTGTGGCTTCTGGTCCTGATCCTCATCGTGGTCGTCGTCGGCCCCCTGGCGCTGATCGGCGTCAGCCTGCAGGCCGAGCCGATCCTGCCCCCCGGCGCGGCGCTTTCGCCCGCCGAGGCCGCCCGCTCGCGCGAGCTGGTCAAGCGCGCCCGCGCCGCCGCCCGCGACACCGTCGGCGTGGCCGAGGTCACCGCCAGCCGGCAGGAGCTCGAAGGCCTCATCGCCGCCGGCGCCCGCGTCTTCCCCTCGCTGCGCGGCCGCGTGCAGCTTCAACCGGACGGCATGACCGCCCGCCTCGCCTTCCAGCCGCCGGGCCTCTCCCGCCTCGGCTGGGTCAACGCCGAGGCGCGCCTGGCGCCCTCGCAGGGCGGCCTCGACGTGCAGGCCATCCGCCTCGGGGGGCTCGACCTGCCCCCCGGCGCGGTCCTCGCCGTCGCGCGCCTGGGCCTCGATCTGGCCACGGCCGAGGACGTGGGCACGCTGCTCCTGTCCTCGGTGCAGGAGGTGCGCATGGCGCCGGGCCGCCTGACCATCGCCGCCGATACCGGCGGGGCGGGCGACGACAGCCTCTTCGCCCGGGCGGTCGGCGGCCTGCGCGAGGCGGCGGGCCTGACCGGGGGCGAGGCCGCCAGGGCCCATTACGACGCCATGGCCGCCGCCGCGGCCGACGGGCGCCTGCCCGCCTCCGGCTCCGCCGCCCCCTGGCTGCGCTTCGCCCTCGACGGCGCGGCCGAGGCCGGTGCCTCCGGCGATCTCGCCGCCCGCGCCGAGGTCCGCGCCGCGCTTCTGGCCCTCGCCGCCCATTGCGGCGACCGCTCCGCCATCGAAACCGTCGCCGGCGCCCTGGCGCCCGAGGGCCGAGTGAAATCCGCCTGCGAAGGCACGTCGCTGGGCGGGCGCCCGGATCTGCGCAAGCATTTCACGCTCTCGGCCGCCTTCGCCGCCGCCGGCGGCTCCGCCGTGTCCTTCGGCCTGGGCGAGGTGAAGGAGCTGGTGGACGCCGGCCGCGCCGGCGGCTCCGGCTTTTCCTTCGACGACATCGCCGCCGACCGCGCCGGCATCGCCTTCGCGCAGCAGGCCATGGAGGCCGGGCGCGGCGGGCTCGCCTGGATGTCCGGGCAGCTGACGTCGGAGCGGGCGGCGATGCCCTCCATCGCCGGCCTGCCCAGCTTCATGCCCGAGGCGGAGTTCGAGCGTCGCTTCGGCTCCGTCGCCGACGAGCGCTATCGCGCGCAGCTCAACGGCATCGACGCCCGCATCGCCGCCCTGCCCCTGCATTCGCGCTAGGCCGCGGTTCGGCCCCGCGCCGCCCGTTCCCCGGGCGGCGCGGCGCCGGACGTCAGGCCTTGGCGCGACGGCGCAGCAGCGTCAGCCCGCCCAGACCGCCGATCAGCAGCAGCCCGGCCGCCGGCAGCGGCACCTCCCCCACCGTCAGGCGGGCGGTGTCGCTCAGCGACGCCACCGAGCCGAAAACCAGCCCGCCCGCGTCCGTGGCGATCGTCAGCCCCGGTTCCTGATCAGTCTCGAGCAGACCCGACAGGAGCGACGACGCAGGCGCGTTCACGTCCAGCACGGGCGTGGAGTCTGCGTAGGTTCCGAAGAACCCCTCCGTCACGCTGAGCGAGGCAAGACCTGCGGCCCTGTCCGTCCCTCCTGCAAACAGAAGGACGACTGCGTCCGGGGCGAAAACCGACTCGACCGTGCCGATGGACTCGATGTCCACGGCGATCAGAAAGGTCGGAAACAAAATAGTGTCCGTACCGAAGGGAATGGCGAAATCGGTGTCGAAGAACGCCGTCGCCTCGAACTCCAGCCCGGTCAGCTGCTGCACGACCTGATTGCCGAGCAAGGCCCCGGCGCCGAATTCGCCGCCGCTCTCCAGCGTCGCCAACAGGGCCTGGGCCGGCTGCGCCGACCATGCCGTGGCCGCGGCGGCGACCCCGGCGAAAACCGCGCCGCGCAAGGCGTTCATCATGTCGTTCATTCCAGCCCCCTCGAAACTTCATCC
>JBCBYE010000429.1:0-4289 GCA_039816075.1 Pseudomonadota bacterium
CGGCCATGACCGGCATCTTCGCGCTGGAAGTGGTGGTGGCGGTCGTTCAGGCCTACATCTTCACGATCCTCACCTGCGTCTACCTCAACGACGCTTTGCACATGCACTGACGGATCGGCCCCGAACGACGGGGGCGGGCGCAGGCAGACTTCCAATCCAAGGAGCGAGACCATGGAAGGCGATATCGGAAACATGGGCCAGTACATCGGCGCGGGCCTCGCCACGATCGGCCTCGGCGGCGCCGGCATCGGCGTGGGCCACGTGGCCGGCAACTACCTGGCCGGCGCCCTGCGCAACCCGGCCGCCGCGGCCGAGCAGCAGGCGACGCTCTTCATCGGCATCGCCTTCGCCGAGGCCCTGGGCATCTTCTCGTTCCTCGTGGCGCTGCTCCTGCTGTTCGCGGTCTGAGCCAAGCGGACGGGCGCTGACGCGCCCGACGATCTTCCCTCGGTCCCGGCCTTGCGGCCGGGTCCGAGGCGCCGCCCGGCTCCACCGTCGGGCCCTATCGCATTCCGCGGAGCGCGCCCCATGGGTCTCTTCATCAGCCCCGCCTACGCCGCCGGCGCGGCGGACGACGCCGCCGGCGGCGGCGTGGGCCTGCCGCAGCTGGATTTCGCGACCTTCCCGTCGCAGATCTTCTGGCTGATCGTCACGCTGGTCGTCCTCTACCTGATCTTCGTCAACGTCGCCCTGCCCAAGATCGGCGGCATCATCGAGGCGCGGCACGACGCCATCGAGGACGACCTCGATCGCGCCGCGGAGTTCAAGCGCAAGGCCGCCGCGGCCGAGGCCGCCTACGAAAAGGCCCTCGCCGACGCCCGCGCCGAAGCGCACAAGATCGCCGAAGCCGCCCGCGCCGAGATCGCCAAGGAGGTCGAGGCCGCCACCGCCAAGGCCGACGCCGAGATCTCCGCCCGCGCCGCCGAGGCCGAGGCGCGCCTGGCCGAGATCAAGGCCGACAGCAAGGCCGCCGTCGCCCAGGTGGCCGCCGACACGGCCGAGGCGCTGGTCGCCGCCGTGGCCCCCGGCGCGGCGTCGCCCGACGCCGTGCGCGCCGCGGCGCAGCGCCGGACGGAGGGCTGAGGCATGGAAATCCTGCAGAATTCCAACGTCGTCGTCGGCATCGCCTTCGTCGTCTTCCTGCTGGTCCTGCTGAAGTTCGGCGTGCCCGAGATGCTGGGCAAGGCGCTGGACGACCGCGCCGAAAAGATCCGCGAAGAGCTCGACGAAGCCGCCCGCCTGCGCGAAGAGGCGCAGGCCCTGCTGGCCTCCTACGAGCGCAAGCAGCGCGAGGTCGAAACCCAGGCCCAGGACATCGTCGCGCAGGCGAGGGCGGAGGCCGAGGCGGCCAAGGTCCAGGGCCTCAAGGACCTCGACGTGGCCATCGCCCGGCGCCTGAAGGCCGCCGAGGATCAGGTCGCCGCCGCCGAGGCCGACGCCGTGCGCGAGGTGCGCGACGAAGCCATCCGCGTCGCCGTCGCCGCCGCGCAGGAGGCGATCGCCGGCGGCCTCGACGAGGCCGGCCGCGCCAAGCTCATCGACGACGGCATCGCCGCGACGGCCGCCAAGCTGCACTGACGCTGGGGCGGTCGCATCAGGCCCGAGGCCTGAGGCTCGAAACGAAGGAAGGCCGCGCCCCGACCCGGGCGCGGCCTTTCGCCTGTTTCCCCCCGACAGCGTCCCCTGAGCGGGGGAGTTCGGGCGGGGCCGAGGTTCGGGCGCAGCCCGGACGAGGGCCCGGCCGGACGCCCCCGCTCAGCGCCCCATCAACGGGCCTGGGCGTGGTACTCCGCGTTCGGCCGCATATCCACGGCGCTGGCCATGCGGTTGGACATGTTGAAGAAACTCGCCGTCGCCGCGATGTCCCAGATGTCCCGATCGGTCCAGCCCGCCGCGCGCAGAGCCTCGCGGTCCGGCTCCTCGATCCTGGCGGAGCTCTCGGTCATCAGCACGGCGAAATCCAGCATGGCCTTCTGCTTGGCCGTCAGCGGCGCGACGCGGTAGTTCATCGCGATGGCCTCGCCCAGCGCCGGGTCGCCGGACAGCTGCCGCACCGCCGCGCCATGGGCCACGAGGCAGTAGAAGCACTTGTTCACCGAACTGACCGCCACCGCGATCATCTCCCGCTCCAGCTTGCTCAGCCCGCTGTCGCCGAGCATCAGCTCGTTATACATGGTGCTGAAACCACGCAGCTTTTCGGCCGAGAAGGCATAGGCGGCCAGCACGTTGGGCACCATGCCCAGCTTGTCGCGGCAGATCTGGAAGTACTTCTCGATGTCCGGCGGAAGCGGGTCTTCGGGCGGCAGATTCAGCGCGGTGGGCTGCTCGGTCATGTCGGTCCTCCCTGGGTGTCCGGCGCGACGCGGTAGAGGTACCGGGCCGCCCGGGTCATTCCGGCCGCATCATAGAGCGCGCGGGCGGTTTCATTGGCTTCGGCGACGGCGAGGCCGACCCACGGCGCGCCCTGGTCGAGGCCGAAGCGCCCGGCGCCCGCCAGCAGCGCGCGGCCGACGCCGCGGCGGCGATGCTCCGGCCGCACGGCCACGGCGTGAAGCATGGCGAGGCGGCCATGGGCGGCGACGAAGGCGGCGCCTGCGGCCACGTCGTCGGTGCGGCCCATCAGGATCGCCTTGGGCGCGGCGCAGCGTTCCATCACCGCCTGACGGGCGGCGCCGATGCCCTCGGCCTCCCAGATCTCGGCCAGCAGGGCGAGGCGAGCCGTGCCCGTGGCGAAGCGCACGCCCTTGGGCAGGCTGAGCGCGGCCATGGCCTCGGCCGGCGCCACGTAGAGGATCGTGGCGTCGACCTCGACCCATCCCGCGTCGGCAAGCCGTTGATCCAGCTCCGTTTCCGAGGCGACGACCTGCACCATCGGCGTCTCGCCCCGCGCGCGCAGGATCGCTGCGAGAGGGGCCGGGTCCAGGGCGCCGAGCGATGTCGCCGCCGAGACGCGCTTGCCCCCGCCGCGCCCCTCGCGCAGGCGCCAGCCGGGCGCCGAGGCGTCGTCGACGGCGGCCGGCGGCCAGGTCCGGGCCATGGCTTCGGCCAGTTCGGTTTCGTCGGGCGCGGTCATGGCGGCTTTCCTCGCTGTCGTCGCGCAGGTAACCTCGCCGCGCTCGGTCCTGCAACGGGGCCGGGCGCAGTCTCGGGGCGGGGTGGAAGTCCCCACCGGCGGTGACGGGGCGGCTTTCGGGCCGATCCGAAGCCCGCGAGCGCCCTCGCGCAGCTATGCGAGGGGTCAGCAGATCCGGTGCGATTCCGGAGCCGACGGTCACAGTCCGGATGAAAGAGACGGAAAGGGAGCGGTCCGCGCGGCGCGTGGACCGATGGCGTGCGCTTGGGCCAAGTGTCTGACGTCGCTGCAAATCTCCTTTTCATCAGCCCCGGGTCGGACGTCTGATGGAAAGGAGATGAGACATGACCCGGACGACATCGACCCGGCCCTCCCGCGTGGCGCTGATCCGCGCGCGGTGGCATGCCGACATCGTGGACCAGCTGGCCGAGGCCTATGAGGCGGAGCTGGCGCGGCTGAGCGACGGGACCCTGGACGTCGACCTGTTCGACGTGCCCGGCGCCTTCGAAATTCCGTTGTTGGCCAGACGCTTGGCGCTCAAGGGGCGGCATGCGGCGGTGGTCGGAGCGGCCTTCGTGGTGGACGGGGGCATCTACCGACACGACTTCGTGGCGAGCGCCGTGATCGACGGGCTGATGCGGGCGCAGATGGATGCGGACCGCCCGGTGCTGTCCGCCGTGCTGACCCCGCACCACTTCCACGAAAGCGCTGAACACAAAGCGTTTTTCGCGGATCACTTCCGCCGCAAGGGCGAGGAGGCGGCGCGCGCGACGCTCGGCGCCCTGGCCTCGGAGGCCGCGGTGGAGGCGCTGGCGGCGTGAGGTTTCGCGCGCCGGGTCGCGGCTCGGCGCGCGAGCGGCGCGGGGCCGCGCGCGGCGAAAGTCGTCCGGACCAATCCGCCGCGCTTGGCCGTGTTTTTCGGTGGTTCCATGATGCCGGATCATGGTTTTTCGGCCGAACCATACCATAACATACGGTATGGTTCGGGACGGATCCGTTGCGTTTCCAGAGGATTTCAGCCCCTGCGCCCGGCCCCGCCCCAAGGCGGCCCCGGATCCAATCCGGGTCGCCGGTCGCCGAACGGCAGAGCCGTCCCCGCAACACGACGCCTCCCCACCCGGCGCCGCCCTGCGGCAAGAAGGCGAGTCGTCGAAAGGGTCAAGGCTCGCCAGCCGAAGGCGCAGCGACCGCGCGGAGCGCGGCTTGGCCTTGAGGC
>JBCBYE010000788.1:0-1940 GCA_039816075.1 Pseudomonadota bacterium
GGCGGAGCGGGCCGAGGCGGGCGTCGTCTTCATCGGTCGGGTGCGCACGCCCTGGTCGCGCGGCGACTGCCCGCGGAACCTGCGTCAGGCGCGAGAGCGCGGCGGCGGCGCGACGCTGGAGATCGACGAGGCCTGGCGGCCGGGGCTCTCCGGCCTGCAGGAGGGCGGCTGGATCTGGGCGCTGTACTGGATGGCGGGCGCGCGGCGCGACCTGATCGTGCAGCGCCCGCGCCACGTGCAGGACGGGCGCGGCGTGTTCTCGCTGCGCTCCCCGGCACGACCCAACCCGGTGGCCATGGGCGCGATGCGCCTGCTGCGGCTGGATGCGGCCGCGGGGCGGCTGGAGGTGGATGCGGCCGACTGCTTCGACGGCACGCCGCTGCTGGACGTGAAGCCCTGGCTGCCGACGGTGGATGCGCCGGAGGGCGTGCCGCCCGCCTGAACCGGGCTCGTCTCGGCCCGTCCGCCGGCGCGCACGTCCCGCTCGCGGCCGGCGTCGCCCTCCAACCGGTCGGCGCCCCGGCCGTCGGAAAGGTCGTTTCGCCCGCCGCGCCCGCGGATCACCTCGGCGCCGCCGACGCCGCGCAGATCGTCGGCGAGGCCAAGGCCGATCAGCCGGTCGACGCCCGCCCCCCGCAGGTCTGCTGGAACAGGGCGTTCTCCACGCGAAAGACGTCGGCGTCGTGGCCGGGCGCAAAGCCGTCGGAGGTCGCGAACACGACGAAGCGCCCGTCGGCGGAGATGTCGGACAGCGGGCTCTGACCCGCGATCGGCGCGCCGTCCGCGGCGACGGAGGCGCGGATCGCAGACCCGCCGTCGGCGAGGTCGACCACGTAGACGTCGTTGGCGCCGTTGTCGTCGGTCCCCGCCAGCGCGGCGTTCGTCTGGACGGCGGCGACCGTTCCGTCGCCGGAGATCGCGCCCGAGCCGGAACCGCCGTCGGCCGCGACGCCGTCGGACGTGGCGGAGAGCAAGGCGGCCACCCCCGCCGCGAGGTCCGCGAGGAAGATTTCGAAGGCGCCGTTCCGATCCGTCGCGCCGTCGACCAGCGCCGCGGACGCGCTCGACAGCCGGACGCGGGCGCCGTCGTCGGACAGACCCTTTGCGGAGATGCAGGCGCCTGCAGACCGCGGCGCAGCGGCGGCGTCCATGGCGGACTGCATTCGGGGGCGCGGCGTGGGGGCGCGGCGTCGGGGCGCGGCGTCGGGAACGTCATCCGGCGTTGGAATGAGAACGAAAGGGGAATATTCTTCCCCCATGCCCTTCGCAGAGCTTTGCGCCACATCCAATTTCGACTTCCTCACCGGAGCCTCGCATCCGGAGGAATACGCGCGCGAGGCGGCGGCGCTGGGGCTGCAGGCCTTCGCGATCGCCGATGCGAACTCCGTCGCCGGGATCGTGCGCGCGCATCAGGCCCTGCGGGAGCTGGCGCAGGAGGGCGCGGTCTCCATCCGGCAGACCGACAACATCGGGCACGAGGACGTGGTGGCGCGCGCGCACGCACGGGTCCGCTCCGGCCCCCTGCGCGATCCGCGCGACGACACGCCGGAGGAGCGGGAGGCCCTGTCGGCCGCGGCGGCGGGCGAGGTCGGCGGCTTGGGCGGCGGCGGCTTGGGCGGCGGCGGGACCGGATGGCAGGGCCGGGGGCCGGCCATGACCCCCGGCCGCGACGGGCCGGAGCCGGTGCGGACGGGCCCGCCGGAACCCGGGCGGGTGGAGGACGGACCCACCAAGCCCCCGGGCCTCGCCCTGCCGCCGGTGCAGGCGCTGACCCTGCCGCGCCTGATCCCCGCCGCCACGCTGGTGCTGGAGGATGGCCAGCGCCTGGTCGCCCTGCCCCGCGACCGTCCGGCCTGGGGCCGCCTGACGCGCCTGCTGACGCTGGGCAAGCGGCGGGCGGAAAAGGGCGACTGCCACCTGGAATTCGAGGATGTGGTGAA
>JBCBYE010000695.1:0-2375 GCA_039816075.1 Pseudomonadota bacterium
TCACGGTCATTTGGCGCGAAGACAGCGCCGTCGATGGGTCCGGGTCCGCCGTGGTGGCGCAAAAGGTTCAGCCCGACGGCACGCTGGACGGCGCATCGTTCATCGTGAATTCCGAGACCATCTCGACCCAGGATCAGCCGGAGATCGCATCGCTGAACAACGGCGCGCTGATCGCCGTCTGGCGGACCTTCGCCGAGAATTCGTCCACTTCGGACGTCGCGCAGACGATCATCGACCCGGCGGCCGTGCCCGCGGGCGCCATGAGCCCGGTTCTTGTCGGCTTCGAATCCGTCGTCACGCTGGACGAGCAGGACGTCAACGCAGGGTTGCAGCTGGTCGATCCGGACGGCGTCATCTCGTTGACGGACATGGATTCGTCCGATTTCGACGGCGGCAGCCTGCTCGTGCAGCGCGTCTCCGGTTCGGCCGGCACGTTCGAGCAGCAGCTGGGCGAGCTGGACGGCCTGGGGCAGGAGCAGATCGGCCTTCTCGCCGGCGACGGCGTCACCCTGTCCGGCGCGACCGTGCGCGTGGACGGAACCGCCATCGGCACGATCGTCGAGGACGGGACCGTCGGCGCGCCGCTGCGCGTCGATTTCAACGCCAACGCGACGCCGGAGCTGGTCGAGCGTCTGTTGACGCGCCTGGCCTACGCCAACCAGTCGGACGACCCGGCCGCCACGCGGCAGTTCGCCGTGCAGGTGTCCGACGGCGAGGGGGGGTCCACCGGCTCTCAACTGCTGACCGTCGAGGTGACGCCCGAGACGGATCTGGCGCAGGCCTCCATCGGTCCCGACGAGCGGGTGAACTCCTACACCGAGGGCGCGCAGGACATGTCGGCGTCGGCGACGCTGTTCGATCCGAACACGGGCCTTCCCACCGGCTATGTCGTGATCTGGGAGAGCACGGGCCAGGACCGCGTGCAGGACGGCGGGACCGGTCTGTTCGGCCAGATCTACGACCTCGACGGGCAGCCGGTCGGGGGCGAATTCCAGGCGATCACCCATACCGAATTCGCGCAGACGGTTCCGGCCGTGGTCGGTCTGAGCGGCGGCGGCTTCGTCGTCGCCTGGCGCGACAACAGCTGGGCGAACCCGCCGGGCCTGCGGCTGGGCGAGACCAGCGACGGCGTCTTCGGCCAGGTGTTCGACAATGCCGGCGTGAAGCAGGGCGGTGAATTCCTGGTCAACCAGCAGGTCTCGTCGACGCAGTTCGACGTGGCGCTGGCGGCTCTGGCCGACGGCGGCTTCGCCGCCAGCTGGACGTCCGTGAACTCCAGCCCGGCAGGCGACGGCAACGGCAACGCCGTGGCCGCGCGCACCTTCGACGCCGACGGCGCGCCGCGGGGATCCGAGTTCATCGTCAACACCACGACCGCGGGCGCGCAGGACGGCTCGGATATCGCGCAGCTGTCCAACGGCGCCCTGGCGGTGGTCTACCAGTCCGGAACGGACATCCTGGCGCGCATCACCGATGCGTCCGGGGTCACCATCGTGGCGGAGTTCACCGTCAACGCGCAGACCAACGGCTCGCAGTTGTCGCCCGTGATCGAGGCGCTGGACGGCGGCGGCTTCGTCGTGGTGTGGCAGGACGATTCCGGGCTCGACGGGGCCTCCTCCGGCGTCTTCCAGCAGGTCTTCGCCGACGATGGCACGGCGATGGGACCGCCGGTTCGGGTGAACGAAACCACGGCGAGCAGCCAGTTCGATCCGGACGTCGCGGCCCTGCCGGGGGGCGGCTGGGTCGTGGTCTGGACCGACAGCAGCGCCGCCGACGGCAGCGGCCAGGGCGTGTTCGCGCAGGTCTTCGACGTCGATGGCAGCCGGCTCGACGGCGAGGTTCAGGTCAACACCGAGACCTCCAGCACGCAGAACCAGCCATCCGTGTCGGCGCTGGCGAACGGCGACTTCATGGTTTCCTTCACGTCGGTCGACTCGGGCAGCGCCGGCGACGGCTCCGGCGACGGGGTGTTCCAGCAGGTGTTTTCCACGCCCGGCGGCGCGGCGACGTCGGATGCGCCGATCGTTCTGGGCTATGACACGCAGACGACCCTGGACGAGGCTGATCTCAACGCCGGCCTGCAGCTGATCGCGCCCAACGTTTCCGTCGGCGACATGGACTCGGCCGATTTCGACGGCGGGACGCTGACGCTGACCATGCTGCGCAACGCGACGGTCCAAGACGCCTTCGCCTCGCCCGACGACGCGGCGCAGGATCAGCTGGGCCTCGTGACCGGTCTGGGCAACGGCATCTCCGTCGCCGGCGCGACGGTGCGCTTCAACGGCACGGCCATCGGCACGATCGTCTCGGACGGCGTCGACGGGGCGGAATTCGCGATCGCGCTCAACGCCGCGGCGGACGCCACGGCGATGGAA